>CAYPTV010000474.1:0-2810 GCA_964413505.1 uncultured Bifidobacteriaceae bacterium
TGCGGCGGGCGCGGGCAGGTGCTGATGTCGCGCGGGATTTTCAGCATCGCGCAGACGTGCCCGCATTGCAAGGGCGCGGGGCGGATTTTGGAGAAGCCATGCAAATCCTGCCACGGAAACGGCAAGCGCGAGCGGAGTTCAAAAATAAAACTGCGGATTCCCCCGGGCGTGGACGCCGGCTCGCGCCTGCGCTCGACTGGAAACGGCGAGGCGGGTTTTCGCGGCGGGCCGGCGGGCGATCTGTATGTGATGCTGCACGTCAAGGCGCACGAGATGTTCCAGCGCGACGGCGACGATTTGATTTGCGAGGTGCCGGTGAGCTTCATCCAGGCCGCGCTCGGCACGGAAATAGAAGTGCCGACGCTCGAAGGCAACGCGGCGATTAAAATTCCCGCAGGCACGCAGCCCGCGACGACGTTCCGCGTGAAGGGCAAGGGCGTGAAAAACTTGCAGGGCTACGGCCAGGGCGACCTGCACGTGCGCGTGCAGGTGGAGGTGCCGACGCGGTTGAACCACGAGCAGAAGGCGAAGCTGCAGGAATTCGCCGCGCTGTGTGACAACGACGTGAATCCGATTTCCAAGGGGTTTTTCGACAAGGCCAAAAATTTGTTCCGATGAATTTACGATTTGCGATTTACGCGCCGTGCCGCAAATTATGGCGTCAATCGTAAATCCCAATGCACCGCTTTTATCTGCCGCCAAAAAACTGCGCCGGAAACTCGATCCGGCTCGACGGGCGCGAGGCGCACCATGCGCTGAAGGTCCTGCGCGTGAAATACGGCGAACTCGTCGCGGTTCTGGACGGCGTGGGAAATGAATTTCTTTGCACGGTTGAAAACTGTTCGCGCGACGCCGTGACGCTTTCCGTTTCGCTGAAAAATTTCAAGCCGCCGCCGCCGTGCCGGATCACTTTGCTCGTCGCGATTCCGAAGGGCAAAATCATCGAGGGCATCATCCAGAAATCCGTCGAACTGGGCGCGCATCGCATCGTGCCGGTTTTATCGGAGCGCGTCGTGACGCAGTTTGACGGCGAAAGCGGCGAACACAAGCGGGCGAAATGGCAGACCGTCGCGATTGAGGCGGTCAAGCAATGCGGCGCGCCGTGGCTGCCGGAAATCGAGGCACCGGTGACGATTGAAAATTTCCTCGCGCGAAAAGAAAAATTTGATTTGTCGCTTGTAGGCTCGCTGCAGAAGGAGCGACGGCATCCGCGAGAGGTTTTCAGCGAGTTTGAAGAGCAGCACAAACGCGCGCCGCAAAGTGTCGGTGTCTGGATCGGGCCGGAGGGCGACTTCACTTTGGACGAATTGAAAGCGATTCAAGAATCCGGCGCGGCTCCCGTTTCGCTGGGCAAGCTCGTCCTGCGCGTGGAGACGGCGGCGGTTTATTGCCTGTCGGTTTTGAATTACGAGCTTCAGCGCGATTGAACCAAAACGCGGAAGGCGCGGCCAAGGTGTTCCGGATGCGTGAGCGTTTGGAATTGTCGCGTGTCGGAACTGTCCCAGCCGCCGAAGGAATTGCTTTTTGCCGCGTGCGCCAGGATTTCCGTCAGGAATTTCGATTGCGGGCAAAAATATTCCGTTATCAGCCCGGCATCCTCGCCGGTTTTTCGGATGACGGGAAAATTGACGTGCGCGGTCAAATCCTGCTCGCCGGCATTGGCCAGGATGTCGTCGCTGGCATGATGGCGGAAATAGGCGCGCAACGTGCCGCGCGGGCGCACGGGCGAAAACATTTCATCCGCAGCGAAGCCGTAATCCATCGTCAGCAATTTTCCATTTTCCAAAACGCCTGCGGCCTCGTGCCACCAGCTTTCGGCGGCGGGCGAGGTTTCGATTGTAAAATTGTCGGGCAAAACGTCCAGCAGAGAGGATGGAAGATGGAAAATGGAGGATGGCAAACCGGAATTTGGAATGCGGAGCGCGGAGTGAGGAATTTTGGCCCAGGCGAATTTTTCGTCGCCGGCCGCCACGCCCCATTCGAACCAATTTTTATTTTTTGCGTCCCAGCCGAACCGGCGGACGGGAAAAGCGTCAAGCAGTTCATTGCTGAAAATGATTCCGTGGAACCGTTGGATCGTTGGATCGCTGAACCGGGAGAGCCAGCGGACGCGCGGCGCGAAATGGTTCAGCGTCTCGCGCTGCCATTCCTGCCGCCGCGCCGAAGGTTCGAGGACGATGTATTCAAGCTGTTCGAAAATTTTCGGACGGTTCAATTGCAGCCAGCTCAAAATGTCCGCCGCCAGTTTTCCGTCGTGCGCGCCGGCCTCGATAATCCGCGTTCCCCGTTCCGCGCTCCGCAGTTCCTCGAACCATCCCGCGAATTGAAACGCGAGCAGTTCGCCGAACAAATTTCCAACGCTGACGCTCGTGTAAAAATCGCCGCGCCGACCGACGTTCTCCTTTTTCGCCTCGTAATATCCGCAACCGGGCGCGTAAAGCGCGAGTTCCATGAAGCGCTCGAACGGCATGAGGCCGCGCGCCTGGATTTCGCCGCGGATGATTTCGTCGGGTGTTTTCATGGCTTGCGTTTGTTCCGGCATTGGTTAAGATTCGCGGACGAACGAGGATTTATGGCGAAAATTGATGCGTTTTTCAACCTGATGTTTGAGCAGAAGGCTTCTGACCTGCACATGTCCTCCGGCAATCCGCCGATCCTCCGCATCAACGGCGAGATGCAGCGCGTGGATTTTCCGCCGCTCGAGAGCGACGTGCTCAAGACGATGCTCTACGAAATTTCCCCCGAATACAAAATAAAACAGTTCGAGGAAACCGGCGACGTGGACTTCGGCTACGAAATCCCGAACATCT
>CAYPTV010000475.1:0-2808 GCA_964413505.1 uncultured Bifidobacteriaceae bacterium
TCAGCGCGGTGGTGTCGGCCAGATAAGTGTCGGCCAGCCGTGCGGCGACCTTGGGGTATTTCTGCGCGGCGGCGACGATGAGGGTGGCGTTGTAGGTGAGGACTGTGACCGAGAAGTGCGGGCGATGGTTGCTCATGTTAGTTGAGAGTTGAGGGTGAATGGTCGAAAGTAAAGCCTCTCACCCCGTCCCTCTCCCATCGGATGGGAGAGGGTGTCCGACAGAACCGGTGAGGGTTTCTTGCGTTCCGTGCGTTCTTTTGCGGCAATTGATGCAAATGACTTGGCGGCAGCTTCTTGTAAATTATGGCAGGGCCAGTGAAATTCGCGGCAAGCCCTGGTAAATTCGCGGCAGGGGTTGTGCAATTCGCGGCAAGCCTCCGTAATTTTGCGGCAAGGGGTGGTAATTTTGCGGCAAGCCTCCGTAATTTCGTGGCAAGGCATGGTAAATTCGCGGCAGAAGGATTGCAATTGCGGGCAACGCTCCGTAAATCGCGGCAGGGGTTCTGAAATTCCCGGCAAGGGGTGGTAAATTGCGGGCAGCCTCTCGTAAAATGCGGCAGGCGTCTTGAAAATGGCGGTAGCGGCTGGAGCGGGCGGGCAGAGGATGACAAATTTCCGGCGCGATGGCGCGAATGCGTGATGCTAAAAGGATTTCCTGAAAGCTTCATACCAAAATTGTTTGAAGAACTCTGTCAAAAAAGGCGGGGCGGCGGCAACTCGTCCGTTGCTTTTTCCTTCGCAAAAATTGCCTGCTTGATTTGCCTGTTTTTCTGGGCGGAAGACGCGCGGAAATATCTTTTTATGATTCCAAGCCGGCCGTTTTGGATCTGGGCAAAAGTTTGGAACTACAGCGTTATCAAAAAGGCGATCCGGTTATTTGAATGATTACTTTCGAAACACGCTAACGCGCGCTGGCGGGAGGTTGAGCCAGACGATTTTGGAGGCGTGAAGTTTAAAGGTGGACGCGCCGCGCGGGCGCAGCTTGTGGATGCGGTAGGTGAACTGGACCCAGTTGCCCTGCGGTTCCAGCACCGTGCGGATTTTTTGCGAGAGCGCCTCGGCCTGCTCCTCGGAGAAATTCAGCAACGGCAAACTCGAAATGACGGCACCGACGGATGTGACCGGCTCGCGCAATTCGCGAAGGAGGACGTCGAGCTGCCAGGCGTCGCCATGGATGATTTGCGCGCGGGGATATTTATCGCGCAGCATTTTTGCCAGCTTGGGATTGTGTTCGATGGCGATGAGTTTTTCCTGTCGCAATCCGTGCTGGAGCAGGCCTTGCGTGACCGCGCCGGTGCCGGGGCCGAGTTCAAGGACGTGGCTTTCGGGATCGGCCGGGAGCCAGCGGGCCATGGCGGCGGCGAGTTGCGGCGAACTGGGCGCGACGGAGCCGGTGCGCTGCGGGTTGGCGAGCCATTCCTTCAAAAACAAGGTCGTGTCGGTCAGCGCCGCTATGATTTTTTTGGCCATGATGCCTTTGGCTGCTCAATCCGGATTTTGTGGCGGCAGAATAAGTCAGGAGCCGGACTGCCGCAAACTTTAGTTTGCGGCAAATTGCCATTGAAAATTTTCATCGCCCGCTTTTCGACGGTTTCTCCGGCGCGGAAATCTCATCAAGCTTTTTGCGCGCGGCGTCGCGGCGCGTTGTCCAGTCGCTCCAGTTTTGTTCCCAGGCTTCGCCGGAGAATTTTTTTTGTGCGTCCGGCCAAAGCGAATCGAGCGCGTCCAGTTCTTTTTTTGCGGCGGCGGCGTCGTGCCATTGCAAAAAAGATTCGGCGAGGTTGAGATGATTTTCGGGATCATCGGGCGCGAGTTTGACGGCCTGTTCCAGATAAGTCCGCGCCTTGCGCTTGCTGCCGATGCTCGCAGGCCAGCCGGGGGCGTCGCGGTAAAGCAGGCCGAGATTCCGCTCAGGTCCCGCGAAATCAAACTGCGCGTCCAATTCCGCCGCCGTTTTGAATTCGCGCTCCATTTCTCTGACGATCTTGAGCGCGCCGAGCAATTCCGTGCGCGCGAGCTGGCCGAGATCCATGGCGAGGTAATAGTGTCCGGCGGCGATTTTGGGCTCCCGGACGATAAGCGGGCGGCAGGCGGCTATGCCCTGATTTGCAATGTCGGCGCGTTCGGAGTCGGCAGTGGCAAAATCGGCAAAGTCATAACACGTCCGCGCAAACTGCCAGGCGTTGGTGGAATTATTCGTGTCGGCTTGATATTGTTTTTTGGCGCGTTGGAACTCCATTTCCGCGCGCGCGGCGAAAATTTTCTTCTGGTCCTCGCCGGCGGAGAGCAGGAGGCTGGTCAACAAAAACAGCCCGGCCACCGCCAATTTAGGATTGGTCGGTCGGCCGGGGTGGGAATTAAAAGTTGCCATCGTGCCGGGCTAATTTATACTAGCCACGGTGAAATTGAATTGGAATTTCATGTTTTTTGCGTTTCTGACGGCTCTGGCGATGTCCGGCACCGGTTGCAGCGGCATTAACACAGGCACATCCGTTTCGCCACTGGATTTTTTGCTGCCGGGCATGGGACATCTCATCAAGGCCGACCCGGCGCCGACAAATGCGCCCGGCTCATTTCCTGAAATTTCAACAGAGGTTGCTATAATCAAATAAACTATGCGTTTCCCATTCGCGCTGACGAAGAAAATCGCCAGCCACATTATCAAACATAAAGTCCGCAAGACGCCGAAGTTCGCGATGGTCCTGCAGCTTGAACCGTTGCACACCTGCAACCTGACCTGCACCGGCTGCGGGCGCATCCGCGAATACTCCACGTCGCTCAAGGACATGGTGCCGCTGGAGCAATGTC
>CAYPTV010000476.1:0-2806 GCA_964413505.1 uncultured Bifidobacteriaceae bacterium
AAAATATTTCGTCAACGTCGGCGCCGTCGGCCAGCCCCGCGACAACAATCCCAAGGCCGCCTATGTCATTTATGACATGGACGCCGGGACAATTGAACTCCGCCGCCTAGACTATGACATCGCCACCACGCAGGCCAAAATCCGCGCCGCCGCCTTGCCGGAACGGCTCGCTGAACGGCTGGAATTTGGCCGATAAACGAAGAATGAAAAATGCAGAATGAAGAATTTCAATTTGCGCGGCACGCGCCATTTTCGTTTCTTCATTCTTCATTCTAAATTCTTCATTTGAAAGTTTTAATCCTAAAGCCCAGTTCGCTCGGCGATGTCATCCAGGCGCTGCCCGTCCTGCGCCTGTTGAAGCTTCATTTCCCGACGGGCGAAATTTTCTGGTGGATTGATTCCGCGCTCGCACCGATCCTCGAAGGCGATCCCGATCTGGCCGGCGTCGTCCGTTTTGAAAGAAAACGCTGGGGCAAAATTCAAAACTGGCCGGAAATGCTCCGCAGCATCCGCTGGCTGCGCGCACAAAATTTCGACGTCGTCATTGACCTGCAATGCCTCGCGCGCAGCGGCGCGTTCGCGTGGCTCGCCAGCGGCAAACTTCTCGCCGGCCTCGACGAGGTCCGCGAAGGCGCGCGCGGTTTTTACGACCTTGCCGTGCCGCGCAAATCGTTTCACACGCATGCCGTGGACTGGTATCTGTCCGTGTTGCCGCTGCTCGGCGTGCCCGTTCACAACAATTTTCAATGGCTGCCAGAACGCCCGGAAATTGCCGCCGAGGTAAAACGCAAATGGCCCGAAGAAAACTCAAAATTCAAAACTCAAAATTCAAAACTGATTTTGCTCCAGCCCGGCGCACGTTGGGACAACAAACGCTGGCCGGTGGATAATTTTGCCGGACTCGTCCGCCGGCTCGCCGAAAAATTTCCCGGCGCACGCTTCGCCATTCTCGGCAGCGGCGATGACAGACCGCTCGGCGAAATCATTTCCAAAGCATCGCCGGAACGCTGCCTGAATTTGTGCGGCCAAACTTCATTGCCGGAAATGGTCGAGTGGATTCGCCTTTGCGATTTGATGCTCACAAACGACACCGGCCCGATGCACGTCGCCGCCGCGCTCGGCAAACCGCTCGTCGCAATTTTCGGCCCCACCGAACCGCGCCGCACCGGACCTTGCGGCCAGCTCGAAAAGGTCTTGCGCATCGAACTTCCCTGCTCGCCCTGCATGAAATCTTATTGCAAATGGAAAAATTTGAACGAATGCCTGACGGCGATTTCGCCAGAAATGGTTTTTGATCGAGCGCAGAAGCAATTCGCTTCGCGTTCCTGAAAGTTCTTTATGCCCGCGTATCTTTGTGTTTAATTTTCCGCATGAAATCCATCGCCATTTTATTTTGCCTCGCTTTAACGCTTTCAATGGCCGTCGCGCAGGAAGCCGCCACGCCGTCGGGCCACGCCGAGCTTTTCAACGGCAAGGATTTCTCCGGCTGGACATTTTTTGAGCGCGGCAACACCGACCCCATGAAAACCTGGAGCATCACCAACGGCCTGCTCGAATGCACTGGCAAACCGACCGGTGTCATGCGCACGGAGAAAAAATTTGCCGACTTCAAATTCACCGTCGAATGGCGTTTTCCGACCAACATGACCAAGGCCATCAACACCGGCGTCTGCGTCTTCATGCAGGACCGCGACGCGAACACGCCGACGAACCTGGTCTGGGGCGACAGCATCGAATGCCAGGGAATGCACGATCATCAGGGCGATTTTTGGTTTTGGGGCGGCGCGGATTGTGCCGAGCCGAAAAACAACGGTCGCAATAATAATGGCATCAAGATGCTCCAGCCGTCCGCCGAAAAACCCGCCGGCGAATGGAATACGTTCAATGTCATCTGTAAAACCAACACCGTGGAAATCATCGTCAACGGCACGTCCATGAACAAAATCACTGGCTGCAACCATTCCTCCGGCTACATCGGCCTGCAAAGCGAAGGCGGCCCGTGGGAAGCCCGGAAAATTTCCATCGAACCGCTTCAATAAGTTTTACGCGATGAAAAAAATTATCACCGCAGTTTTGATTTGTTCTGCGCTCTCAAAAATTGTTTCCGCGCAGGAAGCCATTTCGCCGACAAACCGCATCGAACTTTTCAACGGCACGAATTTCGACGGCTTCACCTTTTGCATGAGAAACGACGCCGACCCGGTGCAAACGTGGAGCGTCACGAACGGCCTCATTCATTGCAACGGCTCGGCCATCGGCTATCTGCGAACCAGACAGAGCTACAGCAATTATGTTGTCACCGTCATTTGGCGCTTCGTCAAAGTCACGCCGAAGGCCAACAATACCGGCGTCCTTGTCCACATGCAAATGCCGGACAAAGTCTGGCCGATGTGCGTTCAGAACCAGGGCAAGTCCGGTCGGCAGGGTGATTTATTTTTGATGGCCGGCGCGGAATCCAAGGAACACAAAGGCATGGACGCCAACACACCGCTTCCCATGCGTTTCCCGACAAATGAACATCCCGTCGGCGAATGGGACACCAACGTGACGGTTTGCGCCGACAACGATGTGAAAGCCGTCATCAACGGCAAATTGATGAACGAAACCACCGAATGCACCGTTTCATCCGGCTTCGTCGGAATCCAAAGCGAAGGCGCGGATTTTGAAATCCGAAAAATGTATCTAGAACCTGCGTTGCTACGTCCGTCACCTGACGTATTGCAATAATCGCGAATCAAACCGCCAAAAATATCTTCACCCACGCCTTGGCCTGACGCGGAGTTTTCAACTCATCCGACAATTGTTT
>CAYPTV010000477.1:0-2788 GCA_964413505.1 uncultured Bifidobacteriaceae bacterium
TCTGACGCTCCATCAATTCATCCGTTCAAAAGAGTTTTGCAGAGGTCTCAAAATATATGTCCGCTTCAGCACGGCTTGTGGCTTTTTATCTCCCCCAGTTCCATCCGATTCCGGAGAACGACAGATGGTGGGGGAAAGGTTTTACCGAATGGACCCATGTGACGAAGGCTCGTCCGCTGTTCAGGGGGCATTACCAACCGCACCTGCCGGCGGATCTGGGCTTTTATGATCTGCGCGTGCCGGAGGTCCGGGAAGCCCAGGCTGAACTGGCCCGGAATGCGGGGATTGAAGCTTTTTGCTATTACCATTATTGGTTTGCCGGCAGGCGGTTGCTGGAACGCCCTTTCAGCGAGGTGCTGGCCACCGGCAGACCGGACTTTCCCTTCTGTCTGTGCTGGGCAAATGAGACTTGGAGCGGCGTCTGGCATGGCGCGCCCCACCGGGTTTTGATCGAACAAACTTATCCGGGTGCGGCAGACAACCGGAAGCATTTTGAAACGTTGCGGGACGCTTTTCTCGACCGGCGATATCTGCGGGTGGATGGACGCCCGGTCTTCGTCATTTTCAACCCGGCGGGATTGCCCGATCCAAAAGATTTCATCCAACAATGGCAGCAACTGGCCCGGGAGAATGGACTGCCCGGCCTTCATTTCATTGCCTACCTCGACCATTGCATTGCAGATTGGAATTTCAAGGCGCGTGGTTTTGACGGCAGTATCGCGGCAAACCCGCAAATATACCGGAGTCTGTCCAAGTTTGAACGGGTTTTCGGCAAACGGGTCAGCCTGAATCCCGAAGCGCAAAAGTTGCCGGAAACCCCGGTTCCCAATGATCATCGGGGTGCTGCGCGGCACGGGTTTTGGCGCCTTTGTCGCGCCCTTTGGGGCCAATTCAACAACGTGGTGGAATACCGGCACGCGCTGCCATATCTCCTGCAGGGAACGGACACCGCGCCGGATGTTTATCCGTGTGTCATTCCCAATTGGGACAATACGCCGCGCTCCGGCCGGCGCGGCCATGTGCTGCACGGCTCCACCCCGGAATTATTCCGAAACCATTTGCGCGCGGCGCTGCAACTTGTGCATTCCCGCGCGCCGGACCGGCGGCTCCTGTTCGTCAAGTCCTGGAACGAATGGGCGGAGGGAAACCATCTGGAGCCGGATCAAAAATTCGGACACGCCTATCTTGAAGTGGTGAGGGAGGAAGTCACATGCCGGGCAGAGGCCAAACCGAACATCCACCGGCATTGACCAATCCCATTGCCCCGCCGCTGAATTTTTCCCATGAGTAACATCAATCCAAAAATATTGATTGTCGGGCTGGACAACTGGCACAGCATTGCGCGCCTGCCTCGTGCCCTGCAAGCCGCGGGGTTTGAAGTCGCTGCGCTGTGTTATCCAGACAGCTATCTCGCCAGCACGCGCCATCTGAACGACTTGTTTTTCCTCCGCTCGAAACGTTTCGGCGGCCGGATCTGCCGGCAACTGGTGGAAGTCATCACCCGGTGGCAGCCGCACATGGTTGTTCCCGGCGATGACCGGACCGTGTTGTTTTTCCAAGGGATGATCCAGTTGCATCTGGAAGGAAAGTTGAAGCTCGCGCCCGCCGTGGTGGAAACACTGCGCCTGTCGTTCGGGAATTTCGACTGGCTGGCGGAGGCGACCAGCAAACAGCGCACGCTCCAGCGGGCGCAAAAGCTGGGACTGAAAATCCCGCGCTTTGCCTGCGCCCATTCCGTTGAAGAGGCGGTGAGTCTGGCCGGGGAAATCGGCTGGCCGGTGGTGGTCAAGAAATCCACCGGGTCAAGCGGCTCGGGGGTGACGTTTTGCGACAATGAACAGCAAGTTGCGGCCATCCATACCAAATACAGCAAGGCGTCCCGCTGGAAAGGTAAAATAAAATCGCGGCTCATCCAGGCCCGGGGTTGGATGCTGGGGCCGGCATGGTTTCCAGCGGACCGCAGTGTTACGGTGAATGAAGCCATCCGGGGAAACCCGGCCATGATTGCCGTGGCGGCGGTGAACGGCAAAGTCCTGACTCATGCCACCGCCATCAAGGTCGAATGTCGTCCGCAGAGGAAAGGCCCCAGCTCGGTGGTGAGGTTCATCCAGCATTCTGGCATGAGACAGGCGGTGGAAAAGCTGGTTGGACAATGGGGTGTCACGGGTTTGCTGGGATTTGATTTCATACTGGCCGACAATGGCGAAGCCAGCTTGATTGAATGCAATCCACGCCCCATTTCCATTACCTACATGGGAAATTTGTCGGGCGGTGACCCTTGCCTTGCCCTGCATCACCATCTGGCCGGACTCGAAATACCCGCGCCGTCGGCCCCGCGCCACGAAGTGGTGGCCCACTTTCCAAATGAATGGAGACGCGATCCGCAAAGTCCGTATTTGGCCAACGCCTGGCACGATGTTCCGTGGGACGATCCCGGCCTGCTGGAAAAGCTGGTGAAGAATTACAGGTAGGAAATGAAAAAACGAAATCAGGAAACTGAAATGTGGAAATGATTTTGAACCGCTTATCCGCGCCAATCCTCGCTGATGGTAAAAATTCCAATGCTCCATCCTTTGCATTCCCGGCGCCTTGGCAAGAAAACCGTTTTTGGTTTTATGATCATTTGACCTCGCAAAGACGCAAAGGACGCAAAGAATTCATTCAGGTCTCAAGTTTCAAGTTTCAGCTCTAAAAAGCCGTGATCTCCGGAACAAAACCATCCATTCTGATTTTTGCGCCCTCGGCAAGTGGCGGTTTGGCGGAGCATACTGCTTACCAGGCAAGGGCA
>CAYPTV010000478.1:0-2783 GCA_964413505.1 uncultured Bifidobacteriaceae bacterium
GGCTGTCGTCTACCGCCACGGACTCGACGTGAAGGTCAACCGGCTGCAGTCGGCTACGACATCCACTACGTTTGAACACCAGCTCGTGACCGTCAACGTAGAACATTCGACCAGAATCATCATCGCCAATGTATACAGACAGCCGGTACCTTGGAATCCGACACAGCCCTTCTTCGACGAATTCGCTGATTTCGTCAGCACGCTGATCGCATCATCGAGTCGGTCAGTCGTCGTGTGCGGAGATCTTAACTGTCATGGAGACAGTCCTGACGCTGTCGACGATAGACTACACTCCGTTTTCGACGCACTCAACATGACCCAATACGTGCGCTCGCCAACTCGCAACAACAATCTGTTGGACGTGTTGGCATGTTCGGACGACCGGAAGTTTATCCATGACGTCATCGTTGACGACGCCGGCAGAGTTTCCGACCACCGTTTGGTAAAGGCAATGTTCTCGATCGGTGTGAAGCGATGGACGCCGGTCTCGTATCAGTTTCGACCACTGAATGCCATGAATGTTGGTGAGTTCGAGCGCATTATGTTGTCATCACCACTGTTCACTGCTCCAGCTGATAAATCCGATGCGTTCGCCGACCAACTGTGCGACGTCGTTAGTACAGTTTTGGATAAATTGGCACCACTTAAGACAGTCACTCGCGCCACCAGCGGCAAGTATATCAACCGCTTTCTGTCCACGGAAGCCGTTGAAGCTAAGCAGAAACGAAGACAGCTTGAACGTTGCTGGAAGAGTACTGGCGCTGATTCCGACCGACGTGCCTATCGCCGCCAGTGTAGAACTACAAACCGTCTGATAAACGAGTCACGAAGACAACATTATGCTGCGCGTATCGCTGACATGACAGCAGGCTCCAAGAAACGCTGGTCTGCAGTGAACGAACTGCTTCACACACATGACCGAATAATTGCATCGTCGTCAACGGCCGCCAAACATCAGTGCGACTCAATTTCGGCGTTTTTCGCTGAAAAAATACGTCGGATGAAAGCTACGATCGCGAGCAGGCTGACCGGTCTGGTAATAGACCCGTTCACGTCCGAAAAATGCATAGCGGGCCGTCATTAAACAATCTGTCTGCTGTAACCACTGAGGAAGTTATGAAGCTCATCGGTTTGATGTCGTCGAAATCGTCGCCGATGGACTTCATGCCAACGTCATTATTGAAGAAATGCAGTGCAGTGTTCGCCCCACTGATAGCGCGACTCGCTAACCTGTCGTTCGCCGAGGGCTGCTTCCCACGAAGGTTCAAACAGGCACAGGTGACACCGCTACTCAAAAAAGTGGGAATGGACGTCGACGATCCAGCCAGCTATCGACCGATATCAAATCTAAATACGATATCCAAAATCATTGAGCGACTAGCACTTTCCAGACTTCGTCTGCAGATAATACAGTCTGAAAATTTCAATGATTTGCAGTCGGCATATCGACAACATCACTCAACTGAGACCGCCCTGTTGAATATTTTAAATGACACATACGGACACATGGACAACGGTCGCAGCACACTGTTCGTTGCTCTTGACCTATCTGCTGCATTCGACACTGTTGAACACACTGTGCTGTTAACCCGACTTGAAAACAGTTTCGGGGTGGCCGGCTTAGCCAAGGAATGGATAGCGTCCTACCTGGCTAACCGCACGCAATTCGTTCGTGTCGGATCGGAAACATGTGCAGCTACTAACTGTTCGTGCGGCGTGCCTCAAGGATCCGTGCTCGGCCCATTGCTTTTTGTTGTCTACATTTCGCCATTGAAAAACATTACTGCTAACTATGACGTGTTACATCACCAGTATGCAGATGACACTCAACTGTACGTCGCACTAACTAAACTGAACATGAGCGTGGCTGTAAACAATCTGCAAAACTGTTTATCCGCTGTTCATCTATGGCTCAGTCAGAACGGTCTGGTCATCAATCCAGAAAAGTCAGAGACAGTGCTCTTCTCAACTGCACAGCAAGCAAAAGCA
The DNA here is from genome assembly GCA_964413505.1 of uncultured Bifidobacteriaceae bacterium. Lineage (GTDB taxonomy): Bacteria > Verrucomicrobiota > Verrucomicrobiia > Limisphaerales > UBA11358 > UBA11358. The sequence goes on from CAYPTV010000478.1 coordinate 1,990, forward strand.
TCACGATTGCCGCTGTCTGGAGTGAGCGTTGCTGGCTGTGTGGTGCCGTTCACAGACAGTGTCAAGATATTAGGCGTGACGCTGGATCGTCATCTGACATTCAATCTGCACGTGCAAAATGTGTGCAAGTCCTCATACTACCATATTCGAGCACTGAAGCATATACGCTCATCTCTCACGGCTGACATGGCGAAAACTGTTGCATGCGCGCTAGTCAACTCGCGTCTTGACTATGCAAATTCAGTGCTGTATAGTACAACGACAGCAAACATTACGAAATTACAACGCGTGCAGAACACACTCGCCCGAGTTGTCACAAATACGAGACGAGCTGAACATATCCATCCAGTGCTCGCAAGCCTTCACTGGCTACCTATCAACTACCGGATTGACTTCAAGGTGGCGACCCTTGCCTACAAGATCCGGTCCACAGGTAGTCCAGCCTACCTTCTGTCTTCCGTCAGCGACTACATGCCGACCAGACACCTGCGTTCATCTACACAGCTACTCCTGGTAAAGCCACCAGTAAAAACTGAAATTGCGCGACGTTCTTTCAGCCAAGCCGCTCCTGCTGTCTGGAACAGCCTGCCACACGCAATTCGCAGCGCAGAGACATACGGACGATTCCGATCAGCTCTACGAACGCATTACTATCGACTGGCTTTCATAGACTGATCACGTGACTGTCCGCTCCCACGATTCGTCTGTTATTCGTCGACTTAAGGAGCGTCACAAAATGCATTTAATAATAATAATAATAATAATAATAATAATAATAATAATAATAATAATAA
>CAYPTV010000479.1:0-2779 GCA_964413505.1 uncultured Bifidobacteriaceae bacterium
TCGATGATTTCGCCGGTGAGCATGAAGAACGCGACGACGCCCGCCGTGGTGTAGTTGCCGGATGCGAACGCGAACAACACGGCGATGGCGACGAGTTCGTTGATGCTCAACTTGCCGCGCCGCAAATCCTTGATGGCGGTGACGACGATGGGATAAATCAGGATGACCGCACCGATGAACGCGCTGGCGCTGGCGAGCGTCGCGCCGCTTTCGAAAAGCCAGTTGACGATGAAGGCATTGAGGACGAAGACAACGCCAAGAACGGCCTGCCAGAGATGAACGGTGGAATGTTCGTGGTCGTGGCCGCAGCCACAATTGTCGCCGTGCTCGTGGTCGCTTAAAAGGGATGTGACTTGCATACTTAAATTAAAAATTACTGGTTCGCCGCCGGATTCGGCTGCGGCGGTTCGCGGTTCAACATTAGCCTCAATTCGCGCGGTTTGCCATCGGCGCGCTGGGGCAGAAAAAATTTGTCCACGTTCGTCAGCACCTGCCCCATGGTCTGCACGAGCGTCATTTGCGCGAACAGGCCGGGATTGGCTTCGTATTGCGGCAGCAGGTCGCTGAATCTTTTCGCCTCGGCGGTGATGGAGGCGACGTAGTTGGTGCGGCTGGCCTCGGCGATGTTGATGATGGACACGGCCTGCGCGCCGGCGCTGTTGGTGACTTGGTTCTCGTAGCTGTGGGCACCAATGAGCGCCTTGTCGCGGTTGACGCCCGCCTCGGTGACCTGGGCGAAAACATTTTGCAACTGGCGCGGCGGCACATGTTCGACGTCGCACTGCTCGATGACGATGCCGAGCTGCCACTGGTCCGCCAGATCAGCCACGCGCGCCTGCACGGCTTCGCGAAATTCGTCCGGGCGGTTGAGCAGGATGTCGTCCACGTTGAAGCTTGCGGCGGTGAACAGCAGCGCGTTGTTCAGCGCGTTCTGGACGGTGATTTGCGCGTTCGTGAAACCGAAAATATAGCGGATCGGATCGTCAATGTGGTAACGCAGCGTCGCGCGGACGTGCAGGATGTTGCGGTCGGCGGTGAGGACATAGCCGTCAATCGCAGGATTGAGTGTCGCGCCGGCGGGCATTTCCTCGCCGCTCAATTCCGCCTCCGGCGTCGTCATATACCAGCCGACGGTCGAGCGGACGATCTGCTGTTCCGTGATCGGAATTTTTACGACTTCATCAATCGGATGAGGGAACGACCAGTGCAATCCGGCGTTCAGCAAAATTTTGTCGCCTTCGCCGACGGGCTTGCCGAAACGGAGGATGACCGCCTTTTCCTGCGGGCCGACGGTGAAAAATCCCGAACTGAAAAATGCCAGCACCATCAGCGCCATCACGATTTTGACAATCGCAAAGCTGCTGCGCAACGCCTCGGCCAGCGCCTGCGAACCGGCGTCGTGTGTTTCCGGCGCGTCGTGGTCGTGCGCGTGGTGATGATGTTCGTGTTCGTCGCTCATGAAATTTATTTCGCCGGCGGATTTGCCGGCAGATTCTGGAACAAATCAAACGGCGGCGTGCGCTCGTCGAATATCAAGGTGGATTTCTGGTTGAGCGACTGCTTGAGCGCGTCAATCCGCAGCAGATAATTCGCCAGCTCGGGATTTTGCTGGAAGACGGGCAGGACTTGCGCGGCGGCGGCCTCGCCCTCGCCGCGGATGCGCGTCGCGTCGGCGATGGCGTTGTTGACGACGCTGGCGGCCAGGCGGTCGGCGGCGGAGGCGATGTTGTTCGACTCGGCGTCGCCCGCGTATTGCAGGCTGTTGATGATCTGCTGCCGTTCGGCCGTCATGCGCGAAAAGACCGTGGCCGTGACGCTTTCCGGCAGTTCGATTTTTTTGAAGCCGAGAAAATCGAGCTGGATGCCGTAATTGTTCGTGCTCAATTCCGCCTGCACTTCCGCCTTGATTTCATTTTCAATCCCGTCGAATTTCAATTGCGCCGGGTCGGAGTTCACAAAGTCCGACATGCCGTGCCTTGCGATGACGGCCTGCTGGGCGTTGCTCAAAATGCTTTCCAGCGTGCGCTGCGCCGCGGGGACGGAGCCGAGGAATTTCGGATAAAATTCCTTCGCGTCGGAAATTTCCCAGCCGGTGTAGATCGTCGCGATCAGCATGACGCTGTCCGCCGTGAGCGTCTGCCTGAACTTGTTCTCGAAATTCTGGATGCGCTTGTCGAATTTATAGACGTTCTGGACCGGCCACGGCCATTTGAAATACGCGCCCGGCTCCGTGATGTTCCTCACCGGCTTGCCAAACGTCGTGACGACGGCCACTTCCGACTGGCGCACCTGAAAGACAAACAGCAGCAGCGCAAAAATGACCACCAGCACTGCGCCGATGACGATGGTTAAAATGTTTTTTTTCATGGCGATGAATTGGGGACGGTGATTTGATCCAGCGAATTTAAGTTGATTTTGTCTTCAAGGTCGAAAATGACCACGTCCTGCGTGTTCGTGACGAGCAGGATATATTTGCGCGAACCGGCTGTCGCATCGACGAACGCCTTGAAATATGCGCGCTGCTTATAGACCGACGGCGCGGCCTCGAACGCCGGAATCTGGTTTGTGAACAGCGCCGCGCGTGCGAACGCCGAGACTTCCAGCTGCTCGCGCGTCGCGTCGGCCACGTTCGTCGTCGTGAACGCCAGCGCCCCGGCCAGCGCGTTCGTGCGGATGGCGTCGGCCTTGGCGTTGAGAATTTTGGCGAGCTTCGTCTGCTCCGCGCCGACGACTTTCTCGTAATCGCCCGCCACGGTCGTCGGCGGATGAACGTCCTGCA
>CAYPTV010000480.1:0-2779 GCA_964413505.1 uncultured Bifidobacteriaceae bacterium
AGACGAAATCGTAATTGTCCGACTTGTCCACCGCCGAGAAAAGTTTTCCGCCGATCTCCGGCGCGATGCCGACCTTGATATATTTGTTTTCGAGATAAATGAGGTGATACGACTGCTCACTGCGGACGTTCGTGAGATTGTCGTAAAGCGGATACGGATAAATGCGGCCCTCCGCGCCCTGCGAATCGCGGCCAAAATAAAACATCGGATCCGGCTCCGGCGGGCCGGACTTGTAAGTCGGGATGACCTCGTCCGTTTCGCGCAACGTGACGGAGTCGGCCCTGGTGCTGGCTGGGTGAACGACAATGAGCAATGCAGTGAATATAAATACAACGTGAACGGCGCTTTTCATAGGCTGGGGTGTTGTGGGTGATTCTTCACGACGACTTTAAAAAAGACAACATATTTTTAAAAGTCAGCGGGATTGTGCGCCGCATAAATTTATTGCCGCCGATGACGAATTTGTGCTGCCCGGCGCAGGAAAATTTTTGCCGGCGTCGTCCAGCACCAGCACCCAGTCGTTGCCGATGCCGCTGGTCGGCGGGGTGAATTCCCGGGTGTCGGCGCGACTGAAAGTTTCCGACTGTTTGGCTTCGCCGTTGCGCGGGTCATACCACCACGATACAAGTTTTTCACCGGAAAGTTTTCCAGTTTGCACTTTGAATGGCTTCCCATCGGCAGAATAAATGAACGCATAGCTTCCATCCTTTGCGCGCGTGGCTTCAACGCGCTCCAGCACGGGCAAATCGCCTTCAGCCAGCAACGACTGATCCGGAACGCGGTCGAGCATCGGACGCGATTCGATCAGATACCGGAGAAATTGCACCTGGCCGGACGCAGGCAGCTTGAGTGCATCTTTCCATTCCATGTTGGCGTGCCAGCCGGCGTTGCCGACGCGGGCGGCACCGGGATGATAGAACTCATAGACTTCGCCGTTGCCATAGGTGTGGCCTGCCGCACCCGCGAAGACCGCGAGAAATGCGGAGCGGCGGACATCCACGGCCTGGATGCGGATGGCGTTCGTGTCGTCGCGCACGAGGCGGTCGGTGATGTTTTCGTAGCCTGGCTCCATGTCAAGCGTGGGCTTGACCGGAGTTTTGGCGTAATCATCGGCGACGAGCCGGAAGTTGGTTGTATGGATGAAATGGCCGGACTGAATGGAATTAAAATCAAGCCATGGACGGTCTTGAAACCAGAAGGACGAGCTTTCCCTTCCAGTCGGATGATAGGTGATGAGAATTTTGTTTGTGCCCGCGCCTTCGAGCAATCCCGCCGCCTCGGCGTCAATGACGGGCTGGATGTCGGTGCCGGAGGTGTCGCCGCCGAGCACCCAAAAAATATTATTCGTCGCGTAGCGTTGTGCGAGATAGCGGCAATAAATTTTCATTCCATCAGGATCGGCGAACGGGCCGGTGCGGGTGTTCTTGGTCCAAAACGGCAGGAGCGCCACATAAATGCCATGTGCGCTGGCCTTGGCGATGATGCTGTCTACATTTTTGAAATAGGCATCGTTGATGGCCTTCGGGTCGCGACCGATGAAGGGAGTTTGCCCGTCGGGATTGGGGCGCGTGACAAAGTCCCACACGGCGACACAGCCTTGGATGACGGTAAAGCCTTTGGCGGCGCGGTCGTCGAGATAAAGGTCAACGTCCGCCGGCGACGGGTGATTGAAGATGCACCATGCGGTGTCACCCAGCCAGAAAAACGGCGTGCCGTCGGCTTTGACGAAGCAACGGCCATTGTCGGAGACGTGGATGGCTTGCAGCGGTTCAGCGGCAGAAAGAATGTTGGCGGTCAAAACAGTCGCCGCCAAAAGGAAATGTTTTTTGAGGAACATCATTGTCTGTTTATTTTGCCGGTGGCGGCGATTTGCTCGGATCGGCGAGTGTGCCGGACGCCCCGGTGTCAACGGGCAACGCGGCGGCATTTTCGACTACAACCGGCTTTTCAAATTCGAGCGCGACGACGGAAACATCCGGGTCGGGCGCGGCACCGGGCAGCGTCACAACTATTCCTTCCGGTGTGACCACCGAAGTGACCGTTGCACCGCCAGCCAGCAAGTGTCCGGCACGCGGGGCTTGCTTGATGTCGGGTAGAAGAATTTTTCCATCCGCAGGCCAGTCCCAAACGTGAAGATAAAGCGTCATGCCGCCATTTGGATTTTTCCTGGTTGTTGTGCGACCCCATGGCAGTGGATTCGGATAAACACTGCCGCGCGTCGCGTAAATGGCCTCGCCGTTTGTTTTCAGCCATTTGCCAATCGCGAGCAGCCGGTCAACTTCGGGTTGCGGAATCACGCCCTCGGCGGTCGGGCCAATGTTGAGAAGGTAATTGCCGTCCTTGCTGGCGATGTCCGACAAATTGCGGATGAGCTGCTGCGAAGATTTCCAGCGCAGGTCGGTGGCGTTGTAACCCCACGAACCGTTTATGGTCATGTTGACTTCGAGCGCGCGGCCCAACATCGCGCTCGCGGGGATGCGTTGCTCGGAAGTCCGAAAATCACCGAGCACGCCGCCGCCGAGACGGCTGTTGATGAGCAGGTTCGTGTAAGAGCACACGAGATCAAAAAATGGCTTGGCACGCTCCGGCGTCATCGAATACTCGGTGTCCCACCAGAGAATGTCGGGATGAAATTTGTCCATCAGCTCGCGGACTTGCGGCAGGGCGATGGTTTTCAGATAAGTGTCGAAGTCGCCTTTTTTCTGCTCGTCGTCCCACGGCTGTGTGTTGCCCTTGCCGCCGCCCAGGTTGTTCCAGTCCTGCGACTGCGAATAGTAGG
>CAYPTV010000481.1:0-2761 GCA_964413505.1 uncultured Bifidobacteriaceae bacterium
GCAGATTTCACGGATGAACGCAGATTTTCTTGATTTTTATCCGCGTAATCCGCGTCATCTGCGGATAAAACAAATGCCCTGTTTGTGAAGTGCATAATCCCAAAGGCTTCCTGAAACTTAATTCAGCGCCAGCGTCAGGCGCGACTTTTTCCGGTTGACGGTGGGACGCGGAAGGACGCCGGATTTGACGGCCTTGTCGAGGGCGGAATGGACGTCGGGCAGGAGTTTGCGGGCGTCGTCCTTTTTCCCGGCGGCGATGGCGGCGCGGAAGTTTTTTTCCAGCCCGCGCAGGTTTGATTTCACGCTGCGGTTGTGCTGATGCTTGCGTTCGTTTCCACGCATCCGGCGTTCGGCTGATTTTGTGTTCGGCATAATTTGTTTCTTTTTCTAAAAGGGCGGTGAATTTATCCGAATCCGGAGGAATGTCAATTCCAAAGCCGGTTTCTTCGGGATTATGCACATGACAGACAATCTGGGCAGGGCGCGATACTCCGTGCGCGCCGCCTGTTGTCAATCCACGCGTTCGGAGGGCAGGGGACTGCCGGCCCCACCAGTTTTGCTCCATTGCCTGTCATGTGCATAATAATCGCGGGTTTCTTCAACCTTTACTTTTGGGGCGTTTGGCAGGATTGTAATGGGGCGGCGTTGGTATTCGTTCAATTTTAAGCCGCCAGTCCCGATCTGATGAACAAACGACTGCATATTCTGCATTTGGAAGATGAACCGGACTTTGCCGAGCTGGTGCGTTCGCTGCTCGCACAGGACGGCCTCGACGCCGAGGTGAACCGTGTCAGTGACCGCGCGGGCCTGGAGCAGGCGCTGGGCGCCGGAAATGTTGACCTGGTCATTTCAGATTATCATCTGCCTGCGTTCAACGGCATGGACGCCTTGAAAATCGTGCGGCAAAAATTCCCCGACCTTCCGTTCATACTGGTCTCGGGCACAATTGGCGAACATGCGGCGATTGAAAGCCTGAAATCGGGCGCGACGGATTATGTGCTCAAGCAAAAACCCGATCGCCTGCCGTCCGCCGTCCGCCGCGCGGTCCAGGAGGCGGAGGAGCGTGCGCAGTTGCGCAAGGCGGAGGCGGATTTGCGCGCGAGTGAAAAACAATACCGCCTGCTCTTTCAGGACAATCCAAACCCGATGTGGGTGTTCGACCTTGAATCGCTCCGGTTTCTGGAGGTCAACGCGGCGGCGGTTGAGCATTACGGCTATTCGCGCGAGGAATTCCTGAGGATGACGATAGCGGACATCCGTCCGCCGGACAAAAACAAGCACCTGGAAAACATCGTGTCGGATGTTGCCGAGCGCGGCTTCGTCTGGCGGCATCGCAAAAAAAGCGGCGAGCTGATTGAAGTCGAGGTCATCTGGACTCCGATGGCCTTCCGCCAGAGGTTTGCCGCGCTGACGATGGCGACGGACGTGACCGAGCGCCGCCATGTGGAGCATCGCAACATGGTTTTTTCAAAGTTGAGCCACCGCCTGAGCGCGGCCACGACGGCACCGGAGGCGGCGATGATCATCTGCGAGGCCGCCGACGAGCTTTTCCGCTGGAATGATTTTGCGCTCGACATTTATGACGCCATGCGCGACGAGGTTTGTCCGCTGCTCAACATCACGACGCTCGATGGCAAGCGGGTTCAAGTGCCGTCGTCCCCGCAGCCGAAGACCGCCAACGCGCTCATCCGCCGCGTCATTGAAAAAGGCGCGGAATTGCTGCAGCCGCCCGAGGCGGATGATTATTCCGCCTCGACGATGCTCGCGCCCGTCCGCAAAGGAGACCGCGTCATCGGCGTGCTTCTCATTCAAAACCATTCGCCCGCCACCTACACGCCGCGCGACCTGGAAATGTTCCAGACGCTCGCCGACCAGTGCAGCGGCGCGCTCGACCGCGTCCAGACGCGGGAGCAACTGCTCGAAAGCGAGAAACGCCTCCGCGATCTTTTTGAAAACTCCCCGGACGCGATTTTTGTCGAGGACATGGACGGCAAGGTGCTGGACGTGAATTTTGCCGCGTGCGTTCTGCACGGCCTGACGCGCGACCAGTTGATCGGGAAAAATGCGGTGCGCGATCTGATCCCGCCGGCCAGACAGGAAGAGGCGCGACGCGATTTTCAAAAACTGACGGCCGGGAAATTGTCGTGGGTCGAGGGCGAGAGTATTGCCTCCGACGGCCGCAGCACCCCGGTGGAAGTCCGCGCAGGCCGCGTCGAATACAACGGCAAGCCCGCGCTGCTGCTCCATGTGCGCGATGTTACCGAGCGGCGCACCACGGAAACGGCGCTGCAAAGCTCGGAAATGCTCTTCCGCTCCGTCTGGGAAAATTCCGTGGACGGAATGCGTCTGACCGACGAGAACGGCGTCATCGTCGCCGTCAACGACGCCTATTGCAAGCTCGTGGGAATTGAGGCGCCGGCGCTGGAAGGCCGCCCGTTCGCGATTGTTTATTCCCCCTCTGAAAATCAGGAGGAGGTCATGCAACGCCACCGCGAACATTTCCATGACCGCGCCACCGAGCGGAAAATCGAGCATCAATATACCCTGCACAACGGCCAGACGGTCATTTTGGAAATCACCGAGTCGTTCATCGAGGCGCATGGCCGCCCGCTGCTCAAGTTGAGCCTGTTCCGCGACGTGATGATGCAACGGCGGCTGGAAGAGCAGTTGCGCCAGTCGCAAAAAATGGAGGCCATCGGCCAGCTCGCCGGCGGCGTCGCGCACGATTTCAACAACATCCTCACCGTCATCCACGGCCACG
>CAYPTV010000482.1:0-2760 GCA_964413505.1 uncultured Bifidobacteriaceae bacterium
GCTCGAGGCCGACGAGCCGGCGCGCGTGGCCGAGGCGACGCGGCGGATGAAATTGCATCACGTCGTCATCACGGCGGTGGCGCGCGACGATTTGAAGGACGGCGGCGCGGAGCATTTCCGCCAGACGATTGAGAAAGTGCGCGAACTCAATCCGAGAATTGTCATCGAAGTTTTGGTTCCTGATTTCAATGAGATCGACGCGTCCATCGAAAATGTGCTCGAGGCGAATCCGCACATTTTTAACCACAATCTCGAAACGGTGCGGCGTTTGACTCCGTCCGTCCGTCACCGGGCCACTTACGACCGCTCGCTGTCCGTGCTGGCAAAGGTGAAGGCCAGACGCGGCGATACGATTTATACGAAGTCCGGCATCATGCTCGGCCTGGGTGAAACAGATGAAGAAGTGGTGGTGGCTTTGGAGGATTTGCGGGCGGCGAAGTGCGACATCCTCACCCTGGGCCAATACTTGCAGCCGTCGTTGAAACATCTGCCCGTCGTTGAATTTGTGGCCCCGGAACAATTCGCGGCGCTGGGGCGGGTGGCGCGGGAACTGGGCTTTGTCCATGTCGCGAGCGGGCCGATGGTGCGCAGCTCATATCACGCGGACGAATTCACGCTGCCAGCGTAGGGCAGGTGTCGCGCCGGTTTCAATTTAAAGATTCAACCATCAAATCAAGCGAAAGACAGGCGCGACGCCTGTCCTACTTTTGAAACGGATTGCGGTGGATGAACAGGTAGATCGCGATGCCGAATCCGATGATGCCGATTGCAAATCCGGCGATGGTGATGAAAGTGTTTATCGTCCTCGCCTTTTCGGAAATCTTTTCAGTCTCGCTTCTTTCTCCGGCCATGAACGGCGCGAATTCCTTTTCCAGGGCGGCGGCGATGGCTTCCTCGTTCTTGAGCTGGTAGGTCAGCCAGCCGCCTTCGCTCCGCTCCGACGCGCCGAGGCCGCCGTCGGATTCGTTCTTCCAACCGGCAGGCAGGCGTGATGAAATTTCGGCGGTTGGCGGTTGAAAGCCGAGATGTTTCCAGAACGGCGACCGTTCCTGTGTCCAAATTCGGAAGATCCCGTGGTTGGACGCAAGTGATTGGATGCGTTCCCAGAACAACTGCCGCGCGGCGTCGGCAACGCCGAAATCCGAATAGCCTTCGCTGTGGAGCAGGGCGTGTTGACCGGAAAGCTGGATGCCCATCGCACCGACGACTTCGCCGGCGGCATTTTCCACGACCTGAAATTCAGTCAGCCGCTTCTCCAAGTCGTCAGGCGCAAAACGCATCGCCTCCCAGATTAGTTTCAGCGCGGCGATGTCGTCCACCGTGGCGCGGCGGACGCGCAAGTTTTGCGGATTCATGGCTTGTGGCGCGGTTGCAATTGCATTTTGCGAACCATATGGCAATTTCAGCGGGAAATTAATTAAAAAAACAACCATGAGCAACATGACAAACGAACAACTTCTCGCCGCGTTGAACTGGCGTTATGCCACCAAGATCTTTGACGCCACCAAAAAAATCCCCGCCGACGTCTGGAAAACACTTGAGCAATCGCTTGTGCTGACGCCGACATCCTACGGTTTGCAGCCGTATCAGTTTCTGGTCGTCAGCAACCCCGCCAAGCGCGCCGAGTTGCTGGCACATTCCTGGGGGCAGAAACAGGTCGTGGACGCCTCGCATTTTGTCGTCTTCACCGCGCGCACGGAAATGAAGGAGGCGGACGTGGACAAGCTCATCCAGCGCACGAAGGAATTGCGCAAGCTCCCTGAAGGCGCGTTTAATCCCTATCGTGACATGATGCTCGGCGACGTGGTGAACGGTCCGCGCGGCAAAACCGCGCACGAATGGGCTGCGCGGCAGGCTTACATCGCGCTTGGCAATTTGATGACGTGCGCCGCCGTCCTCGGCGTGGATGCCTGCCCGATGGAAGGGTTGACCCCGGTGGAATACGACAAGATTTTGAACCTCAACGGCACCGGTTACGCCACGGTTGTCGCGTGCGCGCTCGGCTACCGCGCCGCCGCCGACAAATACGCCGGCCTGACGAAGGTGCGTTATGAGACCCGGGATTTGGTGCGGACGATTTGACCGGATTGCCGGCACAGATTTTGTCCTTTGATTTGAACTGACAATCCATTAAATCAATTCCCATGATTAAAAGATTCTTTGCGCCCGGAAACAATTCAGGTTCCGCCAACTTCGCGCTGTTTGTGATGCGCGTCTGGATTGGCTTTGAAATGCTCCTGCTGCACGGCGTGGACAAGCTCAAGACGTTCGACGAAAAATCCGCGACGTTTCCCGATCCCTTTGGCATCGGGCACGGCGCGAGCATGGCGTTGTCCGTCTTCGCGGAATTTTTCGTCTCGCTTCTCATCATCTTCGGCCTGCTCACGCGATGGGGCGCCATGGTGCTGATCATCAACATGACCGTCGCGTTTGTCACCGTTCACAAAGTAGTTCTGACCGGCCCCAAGGGTGGGGAACTGGCGTTCATTTACCTGATGGTTTATGTCGTCCTGTTCTTTGCAGGTCCCGGCAAGTTTTCCGTGGACCAGGTTCTCTTTGGCAAGCCCGCCTCCTCCGGCTCGAGCCAGCCGAAGAAGAAATAACCAATTGTGCATTCTCAAAACGGCTTCGGAAGATTTGCCCGGCTCGATCTTCAGTCAGTTTTGTATTGGGAAATAAATGTCGTTAGAAATATTTAATTTTGCATAATGAATAGAAATGAATCAACTCAAGCCCGATAAATTGTTTCGTTTCTTTCCG
>CAYPTV010000483.1:0-2746 GCA_964413505.1 uncultured Bifidobacteriaceae bacterium
TGGATGCCGCCTTGAGAATGCCGTCCGCTGACCCCTTCGCCCGGCCAGTTGGCGCCGTCGTTGAAATAACCTGGATCCGTCTCATCCGTTTCCCAAAATGCGCAATCCGTCGGGCGGAACGCCGATAATTTGACCGGCGGATAAATCATATACATATATCCGACGACCGCGCCGTTCATGGCATAGCTGGAGATTTGCTGCGGACGCTCTTGAAACAGCTCGCTGGCCGGATTGTCCATCGGACAAAAATAAAGCTTCGGGTTGTGCAAGGCCTGCCACAACAGCCCCGTGGTCACGTCGAATTGATTGGTGCCGGTGGCGTTCAGGTTCACGGCGTAAAGCCAGCCGGTGTTGGTGCCTTGCGGCGCGTTAAAACCGCCGTTGTCCCAATTGGGCGGCGGCAGCACGTCGCCATCGTCTGTAGCATACACATTCACCGCCACCATGATCTGCTTGAGGTTGTTGAGGTCTGTCACCTTGGAGGCGTCGTTCTTGGCCTTGCTCAACGCCGGCAGCAGAAGCGCCGCGAGAATGGCGATGATGGCGATGACGACGAGCAGTTCAATCAAGGTGAACGCGTGCCGCTTCATAAACTTGGATTTGAATTGGCGGGGTCACTCCCAAAATCCCAATTTACCAACGTCGCATGGCCGTCGGCAAAGGTCACGTTGGCCTTGCCGCCATGCCGGATTGTCAAAGGATCATTATAATTTCCTTGACGATCAAACGGAACCCACCGGCCGTCGTTGATGACCTTTCCACCGGGATCAGGATTGTCCCGGCTGCTGTAGGACCCCGGCTCTTCCGCGAGCATGATCTTGCCGCTGGCGTTTCGGATGGAAGCTTGTTTGAAGACGAGCGTTTCGGCGCTGGTGAAAATGGAGGACATCCCCGGATTGACAGGATTGCCATTGTCATCATTGATGGTGTCGAAGCTGGTCATGCTGTAGCTGTAAAGATAAGGTTCAGCCTGCGGATAGGTCGAGATCTCCGCCGCGACTTGCGCAAGGCGCGCGCTGTCGTCCGTGTCCATGGGGCAGCGGAACATTTTGGGATTCGCGCCCGCCAGCGTGATGACAATGGGGCTTTGTTGGACCGGGTGGGCCGGGTCGTTCGTCCGCCAATAAATCCAATCGGTCGGCTGGAACCCGTGATGCTCGGACGCCCAGTTCGGAAAAGCGCCGCCGTTGTCGTCATTATACATCATCATGCCCGTGCCGAGCTGCTTCATGCTGTTCAGGCAGTAGGATTGCGCGGCCTTCTTCTTGGCCGACGCCAGCACGGGCAGCAGCAGCGCCGCCAGAATGGCGATGATGGCGATGACCACCAGCAGTTCGATCAACGTAAATGCGCGCCCCGTCTTCATCTTCAATAAGACACCGCCGTCTGGAATTCGTTTCAAAAATTTTAACCTTCAGGCAAACCCGGTGGTGTCGCCCTAATGACGCGCCGAAACTGCGGATTTGTCCAGCTTAATTTGATTTTTCCACGACGGGCATTTCCACCGGCTCGGCGGATTCCGCACCAGCGCCATGACGTCATTCATCCTCCAACAAATTATTGGACGCCGACGGCAAAAGGAGACAAATTATTTTTCAATTATTTCAATTCCCGTCTTTCATCCATAAATGTCCGCCGGGGCGGAAAAGGGGACAAAAAAATCAATTTTTGCAGGAGCCGAGGTGACGAGGCTCTAACTATACCATAAATAATGAGACTCCTTACGTCGGCTCCTGCAATTTTTTCGCCGCGATGTTCAAAGGCTCGATGTGAACCAGCACGTCGCTGACTTCCGGCATCGCCCCGCGGATTTTGTCCTTCACGCCGTGCGCGATTTCGTGCGAGCGCAGCACGGTCATCTGCGGATCCACCTGGATGTGCATTTCCACGAAGTAAAGATGCCCGGCCTTGCGCGCGAAACATTTCTCCACACGCTCCACGCCCGGCGCGGCGGACGCAATGGCGCGGATGCGTTCAATGACTTCGCGGTCGGCGGCCTTGTCCATCAATTCGCTCAACGCCGGGCGCAGCAGCAGCCAGCCGTTGAAGCCGATGATCACCGCGCAAAAAATCGCCGCCGCGTCGTCCGCCCACGAATATTTTTCCCCGCCGATCAGCGCGACGCCGATGCCGATGAACGCGCCCGCCGAGGTGATCGCATCGCTGCGATGATGCCAGGCGTCCGTCTTCACGGCGGAATTGTCCGTCGCCTCGCCTTCGCCGATCACAAAGCGGAACAATCCTTCCTTCACGACGATCACGACGACCAAAATGATCAGCGTGAACCAGCGCAGCGGCTCGTGATGATAATGAAAAGTCTGCGGGTTCAGGAGTTCGTAAATGTCCAGAATCCCTTTTCCCGCAATCCAGACCGCCGCCGCCGCGAGTGTCACCGCGCCGAACGCCGCCGCGAGCGGCTCGGCCTTGCTGTGGCCGTAAGGATGCTCCTCGTCCGGCGGCGCCGCCGCGACGACCAGCCCGCGCCAGACAACCAGCGAATTGAAAATGTCCGCGAACGATTCCGTCGCGTCCGCGATGAGCGCGTGCGAATGGCCGAAAATGCCGGCGAGAAATTTTGCGGCGCCGAGAACAGCATTGACCGCGATCCCCAAAAAGGTCGCGCGCAATCCGCGTTGAAGTCTGTCCTTCGGCACGCGGAGATTGAACACGAATTGTCGCGGTTCGCCAAGCTTTGTAGCCGCGCTTGTGAAAGCGCGGATTCGGCGTTTTCACAAACGCCGCTACG
>CAYPTV010000484.1:0-2740 GCA_964413505.1 uncultured Bifidobacteriaceae bacterium
GGGGAGATTTTTGAAGAAATTGTCTAAAAGCGGATTCGTCTTGCTGGCGTTGAACGTCATCGAGCCGCCTCCGCTCATGGGGACTCGAACTAACATCGGGCTTTGCTGAATCTTGTCGAAGGATTCATCATTATTCGCGTGCGCGTAGTGGCTTGGTCTCATCGGGCGAGAGAACAATGGAGTCACACATGGTTTGCAGTCAAATTTTGTTTGTTCAATTTTTGCATCGGAAGCCCAAAACCTCAATTTCATTAACAAAATGACATATTTTTCTCTTTAGGACGGCATTGGCGCGATTTTTCTGACGTGAGGGTAACACTGACATGGGGTAAAACACATTGAAGCCAAAGATTACCCGGTAGCCATCTGGCAACCAGCGGCGTAATCTGGACAACACCCGAACAGCCGGAAACATTTCGACGATGATCCGATGCAGCAGGCAGGCAAAGCTTGCGACCGGCTCGGATGATTTTGAGCAGATTGAGCAAGCGATAAAATCGCCGTATATGGCTCACGCGATGCGCCTTTCCCGCGTGCAGACGAGAGATGAGCCTTCAAACATACGAAAAGACAGTTTTGCCCATTTTCCAGCCGCCGAACCGCCAGTCATGCAGAAATTCACAGATATATTTTCCGATACATATATGACACAGAATCCTGCTCTGACAAGACTCTGACCCAACAACACCTTCCACACGTTCTGGCAATTTCCAACTTCTACTCTCCACGCTTGTTGCACGGTCTGTTGATTCCGAGACACCTCTTGGCAATGGCGACTTTCGCACGCAAATGACTTGTGCGCGGCTTTCGACGAATTGTTCGCCGGTTGCGTCGCGGATAATTGCGACAGTAATTGCGACAGTATCACTGTTGCAATCGAAACCTGCCGTTGACCTGACTGGATCACATTTCAGTCAATAAAATCAGGGTTGTAGTCACTGTAATTGAAACGTGGAGATACCCCATGAAAACGGTAAAAGTGAGATTTTGAGTCTAGCGCGTCTGCCAGTTCCGCCACATCGGCAACCAGTAAATTCAATGCTGTTCGCAGCACCGCCGCTTTCAGTGTTTCCTTGCACCCTGTGGATTTCAATCGTGCAATCTCCACAGGATGCTCGTTTCCAAAAGGGCCGCATCTGCACCAGCAAGTTATCAGCGGAGATTGCTTTGGGAAAGTTAATATTGGCGGCAAGACGATTTGCAGAGTTTCATTCATCGGAAACCCGCCCAGTTCCCTCGTTGTCACAATCGTGGAGAAGCTTGATCTGGTTGTCACGCCGGAAGAATTGGCCCGCGACAATCAGCGGAATTAAGGAGGCGCAAGTTTAATATCGTCAAGAAGTGCCGGGAAATCTGAAAAGCTATTCAACACATTGAGCTTGTCCCGTCAAATGCGTCCTGGAAACTGGCACCTTAAATGTCACAGCCCATCAAGCCGCTTGAACCGCCGGACACGCACCATCTCTCCGCCGCTCAAGGCTGGCTGGAGCTTGGCAATCACATTGATGCGAACAATGAACTGGAAGAAATCTCACCCCGGCAGCGCGCCCATCCTGCCGTGTTGTCCGTCAGGTATGATGTTTATGCAAAAGCCGGAATATGGGACGGGGCTGCTGAAATTGCCGGGTCATTGGTGAAGCTGATGCCTGAACAATCCTCCTTCTGGATTTGTCTGGCATATGCAACCCGTCGCAAAGCCGGCGGTGGAATTTCTGAAGCGAAAAAGATTCTCCTGAAAGCCGAGCCTAAATTTCCAGGCCGGTATTTGATCCGGTATAATCTGGCCTGTTACGAATGCCAGTCGGGAAATTTGAAACAGGCCATGCGGTGGTTGGAGAAGGCGATTGACATGGCCGGCAAAAAGGACATCCGGCAGATGGCCTTGGACGACCCCGATCTTGAGCCGTTGTGGAACCAAATTTCGGAGATTTGACACCCAAACTGCTTCGGCTCAAACAAAAACAATTTCCGTCGCCGCCGCCTTTTCATCCCAGCCGCGCGTCGGCTCGGCGGTGACGGACGAAATGTCCTTGATGGAAATCTGCCGCCCGCGTGTCTTCGGCGACTTGATTTCAATCTTCGACGGATCGCACGTCTGCTGGTTGATTTTCTGGTGCGGCGCGGGCTTGTAGCGGACGTAGAGCGTCTTCGGCGTGTCCGGCGCGAAAAACAAAATGCGCGACTTGTCCGGGATGCAGAGATAAACCTTGTTCAAGATCGTTCCGCCGAAGGTGAACCGTTTCAGATAACTCGCCTTGCGATCGGTGTAGGCGCAGGTGAAAATCTTTTCGCGCTCCGGCAGGCCGCAATAAAACAACTCCTGGCCGACGAATAATTTTTCCGGCATCTCGCTGACCTTGTAGGTGCCGTCCTTGAACACCAGCAGAATCTTGTCAAACTTCGTGCATTCGACCTTGAATTCCTCGCCGGAAACTTTGTAGCCGACATAGCCGGTCTCGCGGTCGTAGCTGACCTTGAACGCCTTGAACGCCACGGCCTTCACGTCCACTTCCTCGTGCCGCGCGGATTTCGTCGTGAGGCGCGGATATTGCGGGCCGTATTTTTCCAGCAATGCTTCGAGGTGGCCGATGACGTGTTTGGTTAGCCCTTTCAGATTTTTGCGCGTCTCGTCCAGTTCGGCTTTGGTTTTCTCCATCTCCTCGCGATGCTTGTTGATGTCAAACAGCGAAATCCGGCGGATGCGGACCTGCAGCAGCTTTTCTATATCCGCGTCCACGAT
>CAYPTV010000485.1:0-2727 GCA_964413505.1 uncultured Bifidobacteriaceae bacterium
CGAATGGTGATCGGAGCGTCTGCCGGTGCGAATCCACGTCGTTGTGAAAAGGTGCTCATTATGGTCTGCCCAAATCTTTCACGAAAAATGTCTGGTCAACCAGGCTTCCGCTCACGGGGAGAATCACTAGGCACGAACCGGTTGCTCCAGCCGAGTGCATCCCGTGGCTATTGTAAAGAATTCCACTCAATCCATACACCCCAGTCAATTGAGCGGCGACTTGCTGGCATACGCCATAACCACCTTCATCCTTCGATTTCAGAAAATCATCCCGATAGCCTTTATCCTCTGACCAAGCGGCTAAATTAAATGCATGAATGGCGGAAGCCGAACAGTGATATGTTTCGCGCTGATCCCAATCCTTAACTTCGGCCTTCATGGTGTTGCTTCCGCTCGCAATGTAGTAAGCGGTTTCGCCAGCTTGATTGAATCGATTTTCCCGCAACGACACGGAATTGACTGGGAACTTCGGGTCGCGCGACGCTACCCAAGCGGCAGTGACGTCAATCGGCACGGTGTATTTCTGAATCTCTTCGGGTGTGATTTTGTAGTCGCTCATAATTCACAGTAGTTCCAAAGTCGAGGACTCAGCCTCAGCCTTGCGGCCTCGGCCAACTCCAGTCGCCTTCTTCGTTTTCTTGTCATGCAGGCCGGCGGCGACTTCCTCGGCGTAACGCTGGTGATTTAATTCGAGTAGCTTGTCGAGGACGGTGCGGCGGGCGGAATCGCTGATGGTGTAGCGCACGCCTTGTTTGGTTTCTTGGAAGCCGTGGCCCAAGTCCAAATCGCTCCAACCATAGGCGGCGGACACGGCCTGATCCAACTCCACATGCAGCGTCCGCAACCGCACGATGTCGTGCGATGTTTCTTCTGGGTCGTGGAATTGGTTATAAGTTTTAGTCAGACCTTCCCGACGCGCCAGCATCAGCCCTCTGCGGTGATCATAGTAAGTTTGACCGACTGGTTCCGCTGCCAAAAGGCTGGTTGAGGATGGCATCGGGAATGTAACGAAGCAATCGCTGACGGAATAACGAGGATCTTCTCGCAGTGTGGTCCGAAATCTATCACTCCAGATTTCATGGACAGAGCATTGCAGCAATCCAAAATGAGCGAAGTCGTCCCACAAAAACACGACAACGCCATCGAATGGAAGCCACCCGATCTCCATGAACGCAACTGCGTGCTGACTTGATACGCGCCCCATGACTAAAGCCCTTTTCAGTTTGTGAAGAGATTCGTATAAATCATCGCGACGATCCCAGTGCTTCCAAAAACAAGCTTCATGAACCTGTCGAGTAAGTTTGTCTCGAACGGGCTTCACTAACTCGGAGACGCGTTGAAATGGAAGATTGTAATTTTTGGCCTTACTCTCATCCAAATCGCCGAAGTTGATGATAAATCGGGACGGCGTTGAATCACTGCGTTGATTGATGTCCTGCGAAGTAAGGAAGCCGAGAGACTCCAGAGCATCTTCAATGGTAAGCCCTTTCGAATCGAAATGCTGCTTCGTATAATGCCAGCGGTCATCCAAGTCGGTCGGGAAGCGCGCATACAAGCGGAAGACCAGATCAACAACGCTTTTGAAATAGGCATGACAGGCGCGCACAACGTCTAATTCCGGCACATCGGGAATGTCCTGTGTCGGCATAAAGAAAAAGCGAATTTCTCCCTGCTTGCCTGCCCCAGCCAATACAGGCGTTTCGCCCACATGAACATTTGCCGTCCGATATTTGTTAAAAAAAACGCAGAGGACGTCCGTCTTCATTCGGTTCTGTTCCTCAGCATACCAACTCTCGAACCCCGAAACTTCTTTGCAGACGGCCTGAACCGAAAAGGTAATGCTCCGGCAGGTAGAAACGAACGCATCAGCGTAGCATTGAGCCGCGAAAAACTCGTGCCCGCACGCATCAAGCTTTTGCAAGAAGAAGTCAGCCTGCTGAACCTTGTAATCAATTATGGAAACAGAGCGTGACATCGCGAGTTAATTATCAACAGGTGGCAGAATGAATGTGACCGCGACCGGGAAAGTGCGATGCGCGAGATCCGAGTAACGGCGTTCGATGGCGACGATTTCCTGTTCGCGTTCCTCGGGAATGCGAGCGAGACGCGCGCGGAGCGAATCAACATCACGCCGCAGTTGCATCCGCTCGTTCTCCGGCCAGAAACCAAGCTCGGTTTGAACCACGCGCGACGAAGCCTCGATTTCAATGCGGAGCGCCTTCGTAAGCTCGTCAAGCAAACCGGCGATGTCGGCGACGTCACCGAGTTTGCGACGCTCCAGCGTGTTTTTAAGAAATTTCAAGCGGTCGTCGGAACGAACTTCAGTGGTGGCGCGGATGGCTTTCTGCGCCCGGTCAAACCGTTCACGCAATAGGGCGAGCGTGGCGGCGTCGGGCTTGAGTGGCGGAGATTTTTCCAGCAGCGTCTCAAGGCGACCGACTTGGTTGATACGCGAGAAACCGTCCGGCTTCAATTCGCCGCCGGAGATGGTGAGTTCCTCGTGCAAACGATTCTGGCTGCCGCCGGTGACGACGAGACGCGAAGAAACGGCGACGACGGGATGCTCTAAAGTGGCGTCGGTCGAACGGCGCACGGTGACGCGGTGCATCGTCTTGCGATCATCCAGCGCCCAAACTTCCGCACGCAAAATCCGCAGACACATCTGGACGAGGCGGTGATTCAAGTGCGCGAGCACGACATCGTCACGACCTTTGGCGACGTCGTGGT
>CAYPTV010000486.1:0-2724 GCA_964413505.1 uncultured Bifidobacteriaceae bacterium
GGGTCTTGTTGATTTCGTTCAGCATGGCGGCGATGGTGGTGGTCTTGCCCATGCCGGTGCCGCCGGTCACGAAGATGATGCCGTTTTTTTCCTTGATGATTTCGCGGAAGGTTGATCCCAGGTTGAGCGAATCGAAAGTCGGGATCAGCGGCCTCAAGTGGCGCAGCACCATGGCGTAATTTCCGTTCTGGATGTAAATGTTGACGCGGAACCGGCAGGAATTTCCCAGCGTGTAGCCGCAGTCGCAGGAGCCGTGTTCCTTCAAGTCCTGAAGCAGCCGGGGATTCTTCCCGACGATTGCCATGGCCACGCTTTCGATGCGCTCGCTCGTGAGCACGGGTTCATATTGCTCGCGGACAAACGGCTTGAGGTCGCCCTGGGATTCCACCTGCATCGGCCTGCCGGCCACGAAGATCAAATCCGAAATTCCATCGGCGCTTTGAACCATCGCGTCCAGCAACTGGTCGAGTTCTTCTTTGTTCATGATAAATCCACCCGGCGAAATTATATTTACAGCCATCGTCTCATGTCCACCAGAAACAAAGCAAATGAATTTCCGTGTTTAATCCGCGCCCGATCTGTGGCTAATTGAAGTGCCGATGCCAAGACAGATTGCATTGAACCTGCTGCCCGCGCCGCGCTCGATTAAATCGGGCACCGGGAGATTCATTCTGCCAAAACGGAAACCGCTGGCGTCAATCAAGGTTGTCCGCACAAACTCCGCGCCCGCTCATTCCGAAGGCTACGCGCTGGCGATTTCCAAAAGTGGAATTGAAATTTCATTCCGTGAATCCGCCGGCCTGCGCGCGGCCACGGCGACGTTGCGGCAATTGCTGCGCGAACACGGGCGCAAATTGCCATGTTTGGAAATCCGCGACTGGCCGGACTTTGAGCGGCGCGGCGTGATGCTCGACATCTCGCGCGGCCGCGTGCCGAAGCTGGAAACACTGCTCGACCTCGCGGAAAAACTTTCCGATTTCAAGATCAACGAGCTGCAGCTTTACACCGAGCACACGTTCGCCTACAAAAAATACAAATCGGTCTGGCAAAGCTGGGGCGCGCTCACGGCAAAGGAAATTCAAATCCTCGACGCGCGCTGCCGTGAACTCGGAATTGATTTAGTGCCGAATCAAAATTCCTTCGGCCATCTGCGCCATTTTCTCGAACATCCAAAATTGAAAAAACTCGCCGAGGTTTCTGAACCTTACGAAGGTGGCGACGCCTCCACTGGCGATCATGAATTTCTCCGCCGTCCTGCGACGCTCGCTCCGAATCATCCCGGCACGCTGCCCTTCCTGCGCGGGCTTTACGACGAACTGCTGCCGAACTTTTCCAGCAAGTTTTTCAACGTCGGCTGCGATGAGACATGGGATTTGGGCCGGGGCCAGAGCAAAAAACTTTGCGAAGCCAGAGGCAAAGGCCGCGTCTATCTGGATTTCATCAAACAAATCCACGGCGAAGTTTCCGCGCGCGACCGGCAAATGATGTTTTGGGGCGACATCATCTTGAAACATCCGAAGCTGATTTCTGAACTGGCAAAATTCCGTAGCAGCCGACGTCAGTCGGCTCAATTTAATCAGAGCGGACTTACGTCCGCTGCTACGGATATAATTGCTTTGAACTGGGGTTACGAGGCGAATCATCCATATGACGCGGAAGCCGCGCAATTTGCGAAGGCAAAAATTCCATTTTACATCTGCCCCGGCACTTCGACGTGGCAGACGCTCGTCGGCAAACATGACAACGCGCTTGCCAATCTGCGCGCCGCTGCCAAGGCCGGCAATAAATTCGGCGCGACTGGTTTTCTGATCACCGATTGGGGCGACGGAGGGCATCCACAGCCGCTGGCCGTAAGCTGGCCGATGTTTGCCGCCGGTGCGGCGCTCGCGTGGAATTCAAAAACTTTTGACAAATCAAAACTTGTTCCGGTTTTGAGCCGGGATGTGTTTGACGATTCATCCGGCAAAATTGCGGAAGCCGGATTTAAGCTGGGTTTTGCGCATCAAAAGCTTGGAGTGAACGCGCCGAACGAAACGCCGCTCGGCACGGTCATTGCCGCGCCGAAGCCGGAACACCGCGAACTGTTTTGCCGGAACGGATTGAAATGGTCCGCCAGAATTCCCGCGAAGAATATTCTCACAGCCCTGGAAGAAATTGAGAAACAAAGAAAAGTTCTGGCGGACGCAAGGCCGGAATCAGATTCGGGAAAACTTCTGGCGCATGAACTTGATCTGGCGGCGCGGATGGCGGAGCAATCATGCAAGTTCATGCTGTGGCAGCAGGCGGTTGCCGCCGGAAGAGGGTCAGCGGCAAAGGCGTTGGCGAAACAAGGCATCCGTGAATTGCAAAAGCTGGAAAAGGATTTCAATGCGCTTTGGCCGCTTCGGAACAAGGCGACGGCAAAACATTGCTCGCCGTTTTTTCAATGGAGGATTGCCAGCTTAAGGAAGAATGAAGAATGAAAAATCAAGAGGCGCAATCCGCAAGCCAACCTTTTTTCATCCCTCAACCCTCAAACACATGAGACTCCTGTGAATTCTATTAATTGCCGTTCTGTTTTACTTTAAGATAGGAACGGATCGCTGGAATCAAATACCAAAGGCAGCGAATGGAAGATGCTATACAAAGAAACGCCCCTGCAAGTATCAATAGGAAAAATGGAAGGCCAATTGCTCTGTTGAAAACATCCGTGACTGCATCGGTTCGCCTAACGGCGGAGGGTGT
>CAYPTV010000487.1:0-2717 GCA_964413505.1 uncultured Bifidobacteriaceae bacterium
CGCTGCCGGAAGATTTGCGATTGCCGCTGGTCGTGAAGCCGGTGCGGCAGGGTTCGAGCGTCGGTCTGCAATTTGTCGAACGCGCGGAAGACTGGCAAAATGCGCTGGCGGAGGCGTTGAAATTTGATTCGGAAGTTTTGGTCGAGGAAAAAATCGTCGGGCGCGAGACGACGGTAGGAATTTTGGACGGCGAGGCGCTGCCGATTGTGGAAGTGCGTCCGAAGGCCGGCAGTTATGATTACAAAAATAAATATACGACGGGCGCGACGGAATATTTTTGCCCGGCGGAATTTGATGCGGCGACAACTAGAAAAATTCAAGCCGCCGCGCTCGGCGCATTTGACGCGATTGGCGGACGCGATTACGCGCGGGTGGATGTAATGGTTCGTCCGAACGGCGAGCCGGTCGTGCTGGAAGTGAACACATTGCCGGGGATGACGGAAACGAGCCTGTTGCCGAAGGCGGCGGCCGCGGCAGGAATCGGTTACGAAGAATTGTGCCAGCGGATGATTGATCTGGCGTTGCAAAGAAATGAAGAAGGAAGAATGCAGAATGAAGAAAAAATCCGGCTTGCGCGGCGGTCGCTGGCAAGTTCTTGATTTTGCTCCTGCATTCATCATTAATAATTCTGCCTTTTGAAAATGTGGTTTAAGCGCACACAAAAAAACCGGCGGCTGCGTCGCGGGCGGTTGCTCGACGTGAAGCTGCGCTCGGATCAAATCCGGGCGTCGCGCGCGCGGCTGGCGGCGTTTGCGTTCTGCGTTCTGGGCGGGACGGTGTTCGGCCTTTATTTGTTCTGGCGCACGGGCGAATGGACGCTGGACAAATTCGTTTATGAAAATTCCGAGTTCGCAATTCAAAGCGTCGAAGTGCAGACGGATGGCGTGATCGCGCCGGAGCAGTTGCGCCGGTGGACGAACGTGAAGCCGGGCGCGAACCTGATCGCGCTTGATCTGGCGTCGGTGAAGCGCAATCTCGAGCTGGTCCCGGTGATTGATGAAGTTTCCGTGGAGCGAGTGCTGCCGCGCACGTTGAAAGTCCGCGTGACGGAGCGCAGGCCGGTGGCGCAGGTCAACGTGCCGACGGCGGTGGCCGCGGGTGGAATCGCCGTTTCCGTTTTTCAACTCGACATGAACGGCTATGTCATGAAGCCGCTGGATCCGCGCCAGCGCGAGATTCCGCTTTCGCTGATCGGCGCGCAATTGCCGGCGATCATGGGCTTGAATGTGTATCAATTGCAGCCGGGGCGCCGCGTCGAGTCGCCCCAGGCGCAGGCCGCGCTGCGATTGATCGCCGCATTCAAACATTCGCCGATGGCCGGGCTGGTGGAATTGCGGCGCGTGGACGTTTCGCAGCCGGGCGTGGTCGTGGCGACGACGGGGCAGGGCGGGGAAATTACTTTCGGCCTGGAAAATTTGGAGCAACAATTGGGGCGCTGGCGCGCGGTTTATGATTATGGAAAACGCATGAACAAAGGCGACATCGCGACGCTCGATTTGGCGGAAGCCAACAACAATCCCGTGCGCTGGATGGCGGCCGGCGTCGTGCCGTTGAACGCGCCAAAGAATTTCAACACCACAACAACCTGGAGGAAAAATGTTTGACGACTCGAACATCATTGTCGGCCTGGAAATCGGCACGTCGAAAATCTGCGCCGTCGTCGGTGAGCAGAACGCCGATCCCGCCAGCGCCGGCATGAACATCGTCGGCCTCGGCCAGTCGCCCGCGCGCGGGATGCGCAAGGGCGAGATCGTGGACGCCGCGCTTGCCGAGGAATGCGTGCGCAACGCCATCGTCGAGGCCGAGCAGATGGCCGACGTGGAAATCCGCAGCGTCTATCTCGGCGTGACCGGCGGCCACATTCGCGGCTTCAACAATCGCGGCGTGCATCCGGTGGTTTCAGCCGACCGCGAAATTTCCGACGACGATGTTCAGGACGTGATCAAAAACGCGAAGGCGATCAACTTGCCCGCCGAGAACACCGTCGTTCACGCCGTCCGCCAGCATTTTCTCGTGGACGGCCACGACGGCATCACGAATCCCGTCGGGATGCTCGGCGCGCGGCTCGAGGTGGACATGCACGTCGTCCACGGCAACACGAACCGCCTGCAAAATTCCGTCCGGCTCGTGAAAGGATTGCAGCTTGAGGTGGAGGAAATTGTTTTCAACGGCCTCGCGTCGTCGCTCGCGCTGCTGACGAGCGAGCAGAAGGAACTCGGCGCGCTGGTGATTGACATCGGCGGCGGCACGACGGATTACGTCGTTTATGCCGACGGCGTCATCAAGCACACCGGAGCGCTCGCGCTTGGCGGCGACCACGTTTCCAACGACCTCGGCCACGGCCTGAAGGTGCCGTTGAGCCGCGCGGAAAAATTAAAACTGGAACACGGCTCGGCGCTTGTGGACGAGGCGATGAAAGGCCGCACGCTCACGCTGACAAACGAACTCGGCCTGCCGCTCAAGACCGTCAACGTCGAGCATCTGCAACGCATCATGTCGCTGCGGCTGGAGGAGATTTTCCAGATTGTCGCGCAGGACCTGGAGCAGGCCGGGTTCACGGATTATTTGCGGGCGGGCGTTTTTCTTTCCGGCGGCTGCGCGCGCGCGCCGCAGATTGCGAAGCTCGCCGAGCCGGTTTTTCAGATGCCCGTCTCGCTCGGCCAGACCAATTCCATCAGCGGCCTGAAGTCCGCGCTCGACCAGCCGGAATTTGTCAC
>CAYPTV010000488.1:0-2705 GCA_964413505.1 uncultured Bifidobacteriaceae bacterium
GTTTGTTCCCAGATAGGCTTCGATGGGTTCGGCGCCGAGCGTGCCGGACAATTTTCCGAGGTAGGCCGGTGATTCGACTTCTTCCAACGTTTTGCGCGCGCGCGTGAGGCGGTTCGTGATGCCCAGGGTTTCAGCGACATCCTCATGGTTGGGCTTGCGCAGAAACTGGTTCAAGTATTCGACGTGCCGGCGCCAGAGCGCCTTGTCAATCTTCTGTTTGGCCGCCAGCCGCGCCGCATACCAGCCGCTCGCCAAAAGGTTTTCGCGGGTGAAGAGCTTTCGGAATTCCGCATCGGCCAGATTTTTCCCCTCCCATTGGTCGTGGAGCATGATGTGGAGCAATGCGCGCAACGGCGGGCACGCCTGCGCGATGCTGCCGTCGTCGAAATACATTCTGGCCACGCGTTTCTGGGTGGAGATGATGTTGTCCATGCCGTCCGCGAAGATTTCCGCGCTCTGCATCTCCGGTTTCAACATGTCCTCGGTGAACACGGCGTGCGGATGATTGAAGACGCGGCCGAAAAACGCGTGGACGAAGCGCATGTTGATCCTGTAGCCCAGGCGGCTGGCGAGAATTTTCTTCCCGTCGAGCACGGAGTCCTCGCATTTTTCCAGGAAGTAGTTTGCGACCAGAAATTTCGGGTCGCGCTCCTCCGGCGACATCCGGCAGAAAACCTCGGGCACGATCAAACTCACGTCGTGGTCCACGCGGACCTTCGGCCCGACGAATCCGGCGGCGGTCACGAAGGCGCGATGCCCGGTGAGGATGAACGAGACGAGCGCGTTGTTCAAATCAATGATCGGCGGCAGGGCGTTGAACGGGCCTTTGGTCAGCGCGCCTTCCGATCCGGCGCCGGTGGTGGACGGTGATTTGCCGGTCATGCTGCAAATGAACTCCATGAAGAGTTCGGGCAGCTCGAAATAATGGATCGGGTTGAAAACCGCGAGGGAACGGATGCCGGATTCGGGAGGATTGTTGCGGCGTCCGGGCAGCACGACGGTCACGGGCGTGTGCAGCGGCTCGCCCGGGGGGACGCGACGGCGCAGGCGGGCGGCCATTTCTGCGAGATGGCTGTCGCCCGGTTTGACCAGGTCGGGACGCCGTTGCAGATAGCGGGGGTTTTTGCTCGGCTTGCCGTCAACCAGTCGCGGGTTGGCGGTGGAAACATAGAATTCAGGCTGTCCGGTCTCGGCGATTTCGCCGATGAGCGACTTCATGGGTGGTGTGAACTGATAAAAGCCGATGGCGTCCTCGACCTGTTCCCGCGCGTCCTTGGGCGTGAGAGGCTCGTAATTGGAAAAGAAATTGTCGGGCTGGGCGAAATCGGATTCGGCCTGCTTGTCGTAGCCGCGGTGAATCGCGTCATCGGGCCGCTGGAACAAACGTTGTTCGCAATTCCTGACGAACTTGAGCGCGGAATTCTTGTCCGCGTTCGGGACATCCTTGACGGCGTCGGGCGGCACGAGCGTGGAGGCGCTGATGTCGTCTTCCATCTGTATTTTCACCGACGGATGAAAATCCTTTCGCAGCCCGAACGTCCGCCATGCGCCGTCATCCTCGAAACCGACGCGCAAGTAGGTTGTCACGAGCTTGCGGTTGTCGCATTTCAGTTCGTTGCCGGGCGTGCCGTTGATGATGTCCACGCTGAAATGGTCGCGCCAGTTGCCGCCCCATTCCGGCTTGTAATAACGTTTGACGACGAAGACAAGTTCCTTGACGTGTTGAGGCACGCCTGCGAGCCATGAATTGTATTCCGGAGTGTAGTCATGCGCGTCGGGCGTGAGGAGCTTGATGACCGAGCCGAGCGAACGCTCCGCCGCGAAAATGGAGCGCTGGTCCGCGCGCGACTTGTCCGAGAAACGACCGGAGTAATCGCGGTCAATCAATTCGGTCACGCGGTCGAAATCGTTCTTAAAGTCGGCGACGAACACCGGGCCGGTCAGAATGGCGTCGGTGATGGGCTTGGAAATCTCCGATTTGCCGCCGCCTGAAACGGTGCTGGGCTTGTGGCAAAACGTTCCCTCGGCCACGGTTCCAACGAGCCGCCAGGTCCGGTGCGCGCCGGGGGGTTTTTCCATCTTCACCTTGTAGCCGGAGGGGCGCACGTAGGTTTTGTCAGGCTGCAGCTTGATGCTGTGTTCGCCGCTGGCATTTTTCCACGAAATTTTCTGGCTGTGCAGATCGAAGTGGGCCATTTCGGGAACGTAGACGATTTCAGGAAATGCCTTGTCCACCGCGAAGCCGTCGGGCTTCACGTTCATCGCGCCGCCGAACCGCGAAACCATGTCCGTGAACGAGTAGCCCATGCGCTTGACGTGGACGTCGCCGCTGAATTCCTCGCCCAGATCATAGCTGGGAAAAACCAGCGCGCCGCCCGCGTGCTCCTCCTCGCAATTGCCGAAAAGGTTCGCGGCGAAACTGATCTGCGTCTTGACCTCCTTTTTGCAGTAGCCGTAATAATTGTCGGCGATGAGAGTCACGATGACGCCGGATTCGTCGCGGCAGGTCAGCTTGAAGGCGCTGCCGCCGTTGTAAAGTTCTTCCCCGGTTTTCCAGCACATTCCGTCGCGCTTCTGGCGTTCGGTCGCCTGGTCAAAGTGCGGGAGGCCGACGGCTTTTTTCGTTGCCTTGACGAGATGCGGCGCAAGGATGACGCAGCCGGTGTGGCCGGTCCAATGTTCCGCGTCGAGCGCGGAATCATTTT
>CAYPTV010000489.1:0-2704 GCA_964413505.1 uncultured Bifidobacteriaceae bacterium
CCCATCTCGCTGCACTGCTGGCAGGGCGACGACGTGGGCGGCTTTGAAAATTTCGGAGGCACGCTCGGCGGCGGGCTCGTCGCCACCGGCAATTATCCCGGCAAGGCGCGCACGCCGGATGAACTTCGTGCCGACCTGGAGAAAGCTTATTCGCTGATTCCCGGAAAACATCGTTTGAACCTGCACGCGTTCTACGGCGAGTTCGGCGGCAAGAAAGTGAATCGCGACGAAATCACGCCAGAGCATTTTAAGAACTGGATTTCCTGGGCGAAGAAAAATGGCCTCGGCCTCGATTTCAATCCGACTTGCTTCTCGCATCCAAAAGCCGCCGATGGTTTCACACTGTCAAATGCGGATAAAGGCATCCGCAAATTTTGGATCGAGCATTGCATCCGCTCGCGCGAAATCGGCGCGGCGATGGGCAAGGCGCTCGGCAAAACCTGCGTGACGAACGTGTGGATTCCCGACGGCATGAAAGACACGCCCGCCGACCGCGTTGGCCCGCGCGCCCGGCTGGCCGAATCGCTCGACGCAATTTTCAAGAAACCGATTTCGCCGAAGCTAAATCTCGACGCCGTCGAGCCGAAGCTGTTCGGCATCGGCAGCGAAAGCTACGTCGTCGGCTCGCACGAATTTTATCTCGGCTACACCGTCAGCCGCAAAAAAGTGCTGACGCTCGACGCCGGACATTATCATCCGACCGAAAGCATTTCGGACAAGATTTCCAGCGTGTTGCAATTCATGCCGGAGATTTTGCTGCACGTCAGCCGCGGCGTCCGCTGGGACAGCGATCACGTTGTCATTTTGAACGATGATTTGCTCGCCATCGCCCGCGAAATCGCGGTGAATGGTTTTGAGAAACGCATTCACATCGGGCTGGATTATTTCGACGCAAGCATCAACCGCGTCGCCGCGTGGACCATCGGCACGCGCAACATGCTGCGCGCGCTGCTCATCGCGCTGCTGGAAACGCCGCTCATCCGCACGGCGGAAGCCGCCGGTGATTTTACCACGCGCCTCGCATTGCAGGAAGAGGCCAAGACGCTGCCGGTCGGCGCGGTCTGGGATTATTACTGCGAGAGCAAAGGCGTGCCGGTCGGCGAACACTGGCTGACGGAAGTCAAAGATTATGAAAAAAATGTCTTGTCGCGGCGGATATAAATTTGCAGCTTAACGGCCAACTCAAACTAATAAAATTATGGGCAATCCATTTCTCGGCGTATTTTTACACTGGTGCGGCGGCCTGGCCTCCGGCAGCTTTTATGTGCCCTACAAGGGCGTAAAAAAGTGGTCGTGGGAAACCTACTGGCTCGTCGGCGGATTTTTCTCGTGGATCATCTGCCCGTGGCTGTTCGCCTATTTCATGACGAACGATCTGTTCGGCGTTTTGAAGCAGCAAGCCGCCAGCACGCTTTTCTGGACTTATTTCTTCGGGATGCTTTGGGGATTTGGCGGGCTGACGTATGGATTGACGATGCGGTTTCTGGGATTGTCGCTCGGCACGGGCGTGGCGCTGGGCTATTGCGCGGCGTTCGGCACGCTGGTGCCGCCGATCTTCAAATACTTCAAGCCGGATTATTTTGTGTTCGCGAACAGCCCGAGCATTGTTGACATCGCCAAGTCCACTTCAGGACAGGTCACGCTCGCGGGCGTCGCGGTTTGCCTGTTCGGCATCGCCATCGCGGCGCTGGCTGGTTTTACGAAGGAACAGGAAATGCCTGCCGAACAGAAGCAGAAATCCATCAAGGAATTCAGCTTCAAGAAGGGAATCGCGGTTGCCACGTTCTGCGGCATCATGAGCGCATGCTTCGCGTTTGCATTGCAAGCTGGCAAGGACATCAACGCCGCCTCTCTAGCCGCCGGCACGAATAAAATCTGGACCGGTCTGCCCGCGTTGCCTGTGCTATTGCTCGGCGGATTCACCACCAACTTCATCTGGTGCGTGCTGCTTAACATCAAAAACAAGAGCGGCTATCAGTATTTCGCCTCGCACGTCAAACAGGAACACGCGCATCATGGCGGAACCGGCAGCGGCGAACACGGCCCCGGCGATGTCGCGGCTTCCGGCCAAGTCACCGACTTGAAAATTCCCGTGCTGCCGAATTATCTTTTCTCCGCGCTGGCCGGCACCACCTGGTATTTCCAATTTTTCTTTTACACGATGGGCGCGACGCAGATGGGCAAATACGATTTCGCCTCGTGGACGCTGCACATGTCCAGCATCATCATTTTTGCGACGATGTGGGGCTGGATTTTCCACGAATGGAAAGGCTCCAGCAAAAAGGCGCACCTCCTGATCGGCGGCGGCATCGCCACGCTCGTGCTCGCGACGATCATCATCGGCTTTGGTGCCTGGTTGAAGAGCCACGGCTCGCAATAAAATGCAGCGCAACGCCTTCAAGATGAAGTTGAAACCCGGCGTCGTGGCGGAATACAAAAAGCGCCACGACGAAATCTGGCCGGAACTTTCGCGGGAAATCCGCGCGGCGGGAATTTCCGACTACTCCATCTTCCTCGACGAGGAGACCCTCACGCTTTTCGCCGTGCAAAAATTAAGCGACGGCAACACCGCCGCAGCGCTGCCCAACACCCCGGTTGTCCGCAAGTGGTGGAATGCCATGGCACCGCTGATGGAAGTGAATCCTGACAACTCGCCCGTCGCCAAGCCGCTCAAGGAAGTTTTCCATCTCGACTGAAAATCGGT
>CAYPTV010000490.1:0-2701 GCA_964413505.1 uncultured Bifidobacteriaceae bacterium
GCGGGAAGATTCTCGTCCTGCACCGGGCGCGGCACATCATCTCCAAACGCGAAATTCCTGAAAGCGAAATAGCGTCGGAATCCAAACGCTTCGAACAGTCGCTCGCCCAGACGCGTAAGCAAATTTCCGAAATCCAGCACCGGGTCGTCCAAAACATGGGCGCAAAGGAAGGCGACATTTTTGAGGCGCACCTGCTGATGCTTGAAGACCGCGTGCTGGTCGAGGAGGTCATGAAGTTGATCCGCGACAAAAAGTTCAACGCCGAAAACGCATTTCACACCGTCGCCGAGCGCTATGTCGCCGCGCTGGCCGAGGTGGACGACGACTACCTTCGCGAGCGCGCCGCCGACATGCACGATTTGACCGTGCGGGTGCTCGACAATCTACTCGAAGTGAAGGACGCCTTCGACCTGCGCCATCTCACCGAGCCGTGCATTCTGGTCGGCCACGATTTAAGCCCTTCCACGACGGCGCAACTGGACAAAAAACTGGTGCTCGGTTTCGCGACCGACATCGGCGGCAAGACTTCGCACACGGCGATCATGGCGCGGTCGCTGGGAATTCCCGCCGTCGTCGGATTGCAGACCATCGCTGACGAACTTGAGACCGGCGATTACGCGCTGCTTGATGGCTACAACGGCACGGTCGTCGTCAATCCCACCGACCAGACGCTCTTCGAATACGGCCAGCTCGCGAAGATCAAGGCGTCACTTGAAGAAAAGCTGCGCGCGATCAAAACCCAGCCCGCCGTCACGCTCGACGGAAAAATCATCCATCTCTCCGCGAACATTGAGGATCAAAACGACGTGGACGCCGTCCTCGCGCACGGCGCGGAAGGCGTCGGGCTTTTCCGCACGGAATTTTTGTTCATCAACCGGGACAGCCTCCCGGACGAAGAGGATCAATACAAAGTTTACCGTCAAGTCGCCGCCGCGCTGAAGCCGCAGCCGGTCATCATCCGCACGCTCGACCTGGGCGGCGACAAATTTGCGTCGCATCTGCAGCTCGCCAAGGAAGTGAATCCGTTTCTCGGCTGGCGTGCCATCCGGTTCTGTCTCGCGCAGCCGGAACTTTTTTGCGCGCAAATCCGCGCCATACTCCGGGCCAGCACCGAAGGCAACGTCAAGATGATGTATCCGATGATTTCCGGTCTGGACGAATTGAACCAGGCCAACGCGCTCGTTGAGAAATGCAAAGCCGAGCTGCGCGCGGCAAAAATTCCATTCAACGAAGAAATGAAAATCGGCGCGATGATTGAAATTCCGTCCGCAGCGCTCATCGCCGATGCGCTGGCGCAACGCGTGAAATTTTTCAGCATCGGCAGCAACGATTTGATCCAATACACGCTCGCCGCCGACCGCACGAACGAAAAGGTTTCGCACCTCTACGAGCCGACGCATCCGGCAATTTTGCGGCTGATTAAAATGACGGTTGATGCGGCACACAAGCACGGCATCTGGACCGGCGTCTGCGGCGAGATCGCCGGCGACCCGTATCTCACCCCGCTGCTCATCGGGCTGGGCGTGGATGAATTGAGCGCCGCGCCGACCGTCGTGGCGCAGGTGAAATACATGATTCGCAGGCTGAAATTGACCGAGGCGCAGGCGCTCGCCGAATTCGCGCTGCAATGCGAATCGCCCACCGAGATTTTTGCCCGTTGCCAGCAACTGGCGCGCGACACCGCTCCAAGCCTTTTTGAAAACAAGACGTGAACGTCGTTAATTGTTGTATCGTCGAATCGTTTAATTGTATTTTTCCCGCCGTGCCTGACGATGTAACAATTAAACAATTCACAATTTAACGATTCCATGAAAGTCATCATCCTCGCAGCCGGATATGCCACCCGCCTTTATCCGCTCACGCTCACGCAACCCAAGCCGCTCCTGCCCGTCGCGGGCAAGCCGATGGTCGAACACGTCCTCGACAACCTCGCGCCCATCACCGAAATAGACCGCGTTTATGTCGTGACCAACGCCAAGTTCGCCGGCCATTTCCAGAAATGGTCCGAGCATTACCGCGCCACCAAGTCCAAATTCAATTTTACCATCGTCAATGACGGCTCGACCGACGACACCAACAAGCTCGGCGCCATCGGCGACATCAATTACGTCCTTAAAACCCAAAACGTGGATGACGATCTGATCGTCGTTGCAGGCGACAATCTGTTCAGCGACAAGCTGGGCGCGTTCGGAAAATTCTGCCGCGAGAAAAACGCGCCCGTGCTCGCCGTCTATGACGTGGGCAATCTCGAGGAAATCAAAAAATATAATTCCATTTCCACCGATGCCGCCGGCAAAATTACCTTCTTCGAGGAGAAGCCGAAAAATCCGACGCGCACACACACCGGCATCGCGCTTTATTATTATCCCAAATCCGCGATTGCACTCATCAAGCAGTATATCGCCGAGGGCAACAATCCCGACCAGCCCGGCCGCCTCGTGCAATGGCTTTACCCGCGCACGCCCGTCTATACCTGGCACGTGTCCGGCCTGTGGTTCGACATCGGCTCGAAGGAAACGCTGGAGGAAGCGAACAAGATTTTCGCGAAGTTTTAATCGAATCTCGTCGCCGCCGGGGTGACGAGGCTCAACCATGAGGTTCCAAGCCTCACCGTTGAAGCTCCAAGCCCGAAAGGAAATGTTCACACTAAGGAGACGCTGATTAAAGCGAAGTTATGAAATTTCGAGGTTGGCTGATGGCC
>CAYPTV010000491.1:0-2684 GCA_964413505.1 uncultured Bifidobacteriaceae bacterium
GTGGACGCGCTCAAGCAACTGCTCGTCGTCGTGGAAAATTATCCGCAGCTCAAGGCCGACCAGAATTTTCTCCAGCTTCAAAAGGAGCTGGTCAACACCGAGGACCGCATCCAGGCCGCGCGCCGGTTTTACAACGGCAACGTCCGCGACTACCGCAACAAGTGCGAGACCTTTCCGAGCAACCTCGTGGCGAACCTGTTCGGCTTCAAATCGGAGGGCGATTTCTTCAGCGTGCCCCCTTCGGTGCGCGACGTGCCGAACGTGGATTTTGCGGCGACGTAGTTGGACAAAAAAAGCAAAAACCAATTTATGTTATACCGATTAAGCAAAGTGACCAAGAAACCGGAGGTTGAGGATGTCGAACTTTCTTCACTTGAAGAGGCGGGATGGAAAGAAAAAGATCTGGAAAACCTCCTCGCTTCGCGACCTCAAGACCTCCTCCGCGAAGAAAAACTTCTGATTATTTCACAGGAGACGAAGTGGCAAGAAGAAGCTGATTTGCTTGCCTTAGACCGTGAGGGGTTGCTTTACATTTTCGAGTTAAAGCGCGGAGCTTCTGGCGAGGAAAATCTTCTCCAAGTTATTCGCTATGGCCAGATGTTTGGCCAAGCGACTTTTGAGGACCTACAACAGCGCTGGAGAAAATATATTGGGAATAATTCGTCGGACCTTGCAATGGATCACCAACGTTACTTTGATCTTGATCAGCCGATTGCCCATTCAGCTTTCAACAAAAATCAAAGATTTGTTGTCATTACCGCAGGAATTGATGTGGCAACACTCCAATCGGTCGAATATTGGAGATCAAAAGGACTGCCCATTATTCCTCTAACTTACCACGTTTACAAAAACGGGTCAGAATATTTTGTTGAGTTTCATGCCTTTTCGCCACAAGCAAACGACTATGCGATGCTTCTGTCTCACTGTCACGCGGTGAACACAAATATCTCACATGATCCCGATGCGTGGAACCATATGCTTACAAAGAACCGAGCATCAGGCTTTTTCGGGACTAAACGCACAATTGATCGCATACAGAAAGGCGACCGCGTAATCCTATACCACAAAGGAGTTGGTGCGATTGCCTATGGCACTGCTCTTTCTGGATTTCAAGTTGATGATTACAATGGCGGCAAAGGCGAGGAGCACTACGTAAACGTGAAATGGGAAACAAAAGTTGATCCTCTGAAATCACCAGCCAAGGCCGTGGCAGCATGGGAAATAAATTCCCACTTCAAAACGGGTTATACATTCCGCACAACCAGACTTGAAATACCAAAAAGCATCGCCCGTTTTATTGGAGATAAGCTGAAGGCACGTGCTACAAATTAATCGTCACTTCACCCGCACATTCACCACCTGGCTCCACGGGCCCTGGCCATGCGCGTTGGTGGCGGCTACGCGGAACCAGCATTTCAATCCGCTCTCCAGTCCGGTCACTTCGCAGGACTGACGGTTGCCGCTGACGGCCACCTGCTGCCAGCCCGTTGACGCCGCCGGGTCAGTGGTCATCTCGATGAGGAAGGCGCAACGGCGCACGGGACGTTTCCAGCGCAAGCGCACCCGTCCTTCAAAGTCCGTGGCCAGGGCGCGCAAGTTTCCCGGAGCATCCGGTTTGCCGACCGGGTGTTTTTCCTTCACGACGCCCAGTCCCGCCGCGAGCATCGCCGCCGCGTTGCCGTCGGTCAGGGCGGAGATGCCCGAAGCGGCGCCGGTGGTATGCTGGCGCATCACGCGCACCTTGGCATCGCGCGTGCGCATCGCCGCCTTCAACGATGCCTTCAACGCCTCCACCGCAGCCTGCGCCTCGGTCGCCTCGGCAACGCTGTCGGCAACCGGCCGGTCGGCGAAGGTGGCGCGCTGCTCGGCGGACAGCTTGGCGATGCCGTCGGCCACGCGCCGGCAGATGGAGATTTGTTCGAGGACCGTGCGGTTGCCGAAGCCGAGTTTGAAGGTTTTCATGGAATAATTGCTGGATTTCTTGGAAAACTGAATGGAATTTAGCATTTTAGAGGTAATAATCAATTTTTATTTCCACTATTTCATCAGAATCGTGCAGGATCACGGCAAATAACGGCAGGAAACCGGTGATTTCGTGCAGGAATTCGGCCCAGGCTTGCAAGAGAGCGGCGTGAGCTGGCAGGAGTTTGGCAAATTCCTGCCAGATTTCGACGATTTCCTGCAAGAAAACGCGTAAAGCGTGCAGGACTTTGGCGTCCGCGTGTCGTGATTCGCCAAAATAGTGGTAATAAATACTTGTTATTTCCACTAATTCAAGCAAGTCACATCACAATCCGACGCTTGAAGATGATTCCCGAAAGGCGAATTGTTTGAATCTGGCGACCGCGCGCAGGCGTGAAATTACTGCTTCTTCGCGAGTGACTGGACATGCCGCTCAATGCGATTGCTCGCCTCGATGAGTTGTTCGTAGCTGGTCGCGAAGCACGCGCGGCAAAAGCCTTTGCCGTTTTCACCGAAGGCCGAGCCGGGGACGATGGCGACTTTTTCCGCCTGCAACAAGCCGATGGCAAATTCCTTTTCCGGCAAGCCCGTATTGCTGATGTCCGGGAACGCGTAGAAAGAGCCGCGCGGCAGGTGGCATTTCAAACCGATTTCGTTGAACCGGCGCACGATGAAATCGCGGCGGCGATGATACTGGTCGCGCATCTTTTTCATCGCATCCT
>CAYPTV010000492.1:0-2675 GCA_964413505.1 uncultured Bifidobacteriaceae bacterium
AATCGTCCGCGCCGAGTTCGAGGCCGAGCACGCGGTCAATCTCCGCCGCCTTCGCCGTGAGCATGATGATGGGGACTTTCGTGGTGGCCGGGTCGAGCCTCAACACCTTGCACGCCTCGAATCCGTCCATCTCCGGCAGCATCACGTCGAGCACAATCAAGTCCGGCGGCTGAGAGTGCGCCTTTTTGAGCGCCTCAGCGCCGTCCGCCGCCGTGCTGACGGCGTAGCCCGCCTGCTTGAGGTTGAACTCAACCAGTTCCACCGCCTCCGGCTCGTCATCCACTACTAAAATGCGTGGCTTCACGTCACGAGAATGTCACGCGGCGCTTCACCGCACAATTTCAATCACGTTACAATTCGGTGACAACGCAAATATCCTTTTTGCCCGCGCGAAAAATCATTAAACTCGCGCCATGTCAGTTCCTGTCATAACCACAGTGCAGATGCGCGAATGGGAGCGCGCCACCTGGGCCGGCGGCCAGACCGAGGCCGAGGTCATCCGCCGCGTCGGCAAACGTGTCGCCCGCCGCGCCCGACGGCTCACGCGCGCAGATGACTTGATTCTGATCCTCGCCGGGAAGGGCAACAACGGTGCCGACGCCCGCGCCGCGCGCGAATTTCTGGACGGGCGCAAAAGCGAACTCCTCGACATCGCCGCGCCGGAAAATTTCCTGCCCGCGCTCGAAACCGCGCTGGCGCAAAAACCCGCGCTCATCCTTGACGGACTTTTTGGCATCGGCCTGAACCGTCCGCTCGACAACGGCTGGATCAAACTCATCCAGCGCGTCAATGAATCGAAAATCCCCATCCTCGCGATTGACGTGCCGTCCGGCCTGGACGCGGACACCGGCGAACATTTCGGCGCGGCAATTGAGGCGACAATAACGCTCACGATTGGCGCGCCAAAAATCGGAATGCTCGCGCAGGCCGCGTGGCCGTTTGTCGGGCGGCTGGAAGTCGCGGAAGACGTTGGACTGGTTTCCTGCCCGGTTGAAGCGGAAATGAACTGGACGCAGCCGGAGGATTTTCAAGGTTTCCCGCCGCGCCGCGCAGCCGCCGGACATAAAGGTTCGTTCGGGCATCTGGCGGTTGTCGCAGGCAGTTTTGGATATCACGGTGCGGCGGTCCTCGCCACGCACGCGGCGCAACGCGCGCAGCCGGGACTCGTCACGCTGTTCGCGCAGGAGAAAATTTATCCCGTCGTCGCGCCGCAATTGCAGTCCGCCATGGTCAGCGTCTGGAAGCCGGAAACAAATTTTCCAAAGACCACCACCGCCGTCCTGGTCGGCTGCGGCCTTGCCGGGACGGATTTGCCGGATGAAATGAAACTGCTCACGCGGGCGCTGTGGCTCGAATCCGAACTGCCGGTCATCGTGGACGCCACCGCGCTCGACTGGATTCCGGCGAAGGAACCGCCTGCAAATTTCATCCGCGTCATCACGCCGCATCCGGGCGAGGCCGCGCATTTGTTGAAAACGACCCCGGACAAGGTCCAGGCCGCCCGCCCGCAATCATTGCGCAATCTTTCAAAGAAACTGGGCAACTGCTGGGTGGTGCTGAAAGGCCATCAGACCTTGATCGGACGCAGCGAGGGCGAAATTTTTGTGAACCCGTCCGGCAACCCGCATCTGGGGCAGGGCGGCAGCGGCGACGCGCTGGCGGGCTACATCTCCGGCCTGCTCGCGCAGACACAATTGCAGGCGGACGTGGCGCAGACCCTCCGCTACGCCGTCTGGCAGCACGGCCACGCGGCGGACGGATTGCAGGCCGCGCGCTCGAACTGGGTCGTGGAAGATTTGGTGGATGAAATCGGTAACGTAAGGTGAAGCTGCGGAAAGTTTGTTGAAAGGGCTTGAGAAGAATCGCTCGAAGCTTTAGATTTCTACCATAGTATTAATATGGGTCTTGTGAATGCGTGCATCCAGTTGCGAAACGTAAGAATTCCTTCGCTTGAGCCCGTCGAGGTCGAGGCGCTCGCGGATTCCGGCGCGGTGCATCTTTGCATCCCCGAACACATCCGCCTCCAACTGAAGCTGGATTCACTGGACAACAAGGAAGTCACCCTTGCCGACGGCAGCAAGTGCCTCGTGCCTTATGTCGGCCCGCTGGAAATCCGCTTCAAAAACCGGATCGGCTTTGTGGGCGCGCTTGTCATGGGCGACCAGGTTTTGCTGGGGGCGATTCCCATGGAAGACATGGATCTGATCATCTTGCCCAAGGAACGCCGGCTGGACGTGAACCCGGCCAGTCCTAACATCGCCTGCTCCATAGCCAAATAATTGGTGCGGGAGACGACGCAAGGTGTCTCTGACGAATGTTCAAGTTCGGGAAATTTGAGACTCGTCACCTCGTCTCCTACGCTAAGACCCTCCGCTACGCCGTCTGGCAGCACGGCCACGCGGCGGACGGATTGCAGGCCGCACGCTCGAACTGGGTCGTGGAAGATTTGGTGGATGAAATCGGGAACGTAAGGTGAGACCGTGTATATTTATTGAATATCTAAGCAGGGACTAACTTCTTTACCGACGAACAGGATCGCCACGATCCGGCGGCCTGCGAGTTGGATGTATCGTGAGAATAATAATCTCACCATTGGGTGAGCCGTCTGGGCTGGCAATGCCGGAAACCTCGGGGAATTCCACTATTGCAGATGAATCAATGAAGGAGCCGCCGCC
>CAYPTV010000493.1:0-2674 GCA_964413505.1 uncultured Bifidobacteriaceae bacterium
TTTGTCGCAGGTTTGAGCTACAAGACGACGCCGGTGGAAGTGCGCGAGAAACTCGCGGTGTCCCGCACCCGGCTGCAATGCTGCGGCTGCCGGCTGAAGCTGCGAGGCAACCTTTCCGAGGTGGTCCTGCTCTCGACCTGCAACCGCGTGGAAATTTACGGCGTGTCGCCGTGGATTCACGGCCGCGTCCAGCAGCTTTTCCAGGAACTTACCAACAGCGATTTTGATTTCACGCCATATATATATGTCAAGGAAGGCGCGGAAGCCGCGAAACATCTGTTCGCCGTCGCGAGCGGGCTTGACTCGATGGTGCTGGGCGAAACCGAGATCACCGGCCAGGTGAAGAGCGCCTATCAACTGGCTAAGGACGCGGGGCTGACCGGGAAAAAAATGAACCGGCTTTTCCAGACCGCGATGCAAGTGGTCAAAAACATCCGCACGAACACCGCCATCGGGCGCGGCGCGACCTCCGTCGGCAGCGTGGCGGTGGAGCTGACGGAAAAAGTTTTCGACCGCGATTTGAGCGAGAAGACGGTGATGATCTTGGGCGCGGGCAAAATGGGCGAGGCTTGCGTGAAACATCTGGCGAAGCGCGGCGCAAAGACGGTCCTGGTTTCCAACCGCTCGTTCGAACGCGCGGAAAAGCTGGCGGCGGAATTTGGCGGGCGCGCGGTGCGGCTGGAAGATTCGCGCGCGGCGATGATCGAAGCGGACATCCTGGTCAGTTCGACGGGCAGCCCGGACATCGTTCTGCGGCGCGAAGACATCGCGGCGATTTTGCCGGCGAGAAAAAACCGTCCGCTGGTGCTCGTGGACATCGCGGTGCCGCGCGACATTGCTCCGGAGGTGGCGGAGCTTCCGAACATCTTCCTTTATGACATTGACGACCTCGAAGCGGTCGTCCGCGAGAACACGAAGAACCGCAAGCAGGAGCTGTCATTCTGCCAGACGATCATTGACGGACGCGCAGCGGAGTTGATGAAACGGTTCGATTCGCCGTTCGCGAAAGAACAACAAGAGGCTGTCGAGGTGCTGCCCGGCTGGTTTTTGGGCGGCGCGACGGCATGAAAGCATTTGCCATGAGCAGGAAAATTTTCAACGAAGGATCGGCACGAAGCTTGGTGTCAGGTTTTTCGCTGGAACAGCCCGGGTCAGGTGACACCGGGCTGCTTTGACAAACCAAAAACAAAAGCACGTGCAATCAAAAACAAACATACGAAAATACTATGAAAAAAATAAACCTCATATTCGGGGGGCTTGCATTGGGGGCGGCGGTCATGCTGCTGCCATGCTCCAGCAAGGCCTCCATCATCGGAAGTCAACATGACTTCACCACCTCGACCAACTACTGGGTCGGCGGCAGCGACATCGCCGTCAGCCACGGTTCGACCAACGTCTGCGGTGAATGTCACACCATCCACCATGCCCAAAGCGCATCGGCGGGGCCGCTGTTCATTCACACGCCCTCCGCGAACAGCACTTTCAACACTTATGATAAGTCTGGAAGCGCCACATATTCTGGCACTGTCATCACACTCGGGCCGGGTAGCCTGGCCTGCTTGAGCTGTCACGACGGTTCGGTTGCGGTCAACAGCACCACGTCATGGAGCGGTGCGGGAAACGGGACTGCAAGCTACACCGGCGGAACCCCGGAGTTCATCAAGAGCAGCGCGATCGTGACCGAAATCGGCAGCGGCCAGGGCAACGACCTAACGCACATGCACCCGATCGGCGTCAACTACTCGGCGGCGGCGAGCTCTGCGCAGGCCATGTTCGGAGTGGCGCAACTCCAGCCGACGGCCAACACATTCAACGCTCCAGGCTCGCCCTCCGTTGGGAGCGTGCTGAAGAACGGCCAGATTGAATGTTCCACCTGCCACGACATCCATCGCACGGTCGGCAATTCCAGCGGCGGCATCTATACGATCGCCTCCGGCCAGGCGCTTTGCCTTGGCTGTCACATCAAATAACCAAACCGCTT
This sequence comes from uncultured Bifidobacteriaceae bacterium, assembly GCA_964413505.1. Classification (GTDB taxonomy): domain Bacteria; phylum Verrucomicrobiota; class Verrucomicrobiia; order Limisphaerales; family UBA11358; genus UBA11358. Next base: position 1,982 of record CAYPTV010000493.1, read on the forward strand.
GAACACTCCGGGGCGTCTGAAAACAGGCGCCCCGGATTTTTATTTAGCCTGAAGCCGGTCCAGGCCATCCGTATGACTAACCAAAAAATGTCCAGCACTGGACAATATATGTGGAGTTCAAACTTTCCCAAAGCGCGACACTGAATCCATGAAAACAATCGAACGACGGAATTCTTTCAAACAAAGATTGTCGGCACTTGGCGCCGGGATTCTTCTTCTGGCCGGCGGCTGCGCCACGGCGCCCAGGAACACCGGGCCGAATTACATCTTCTTTCCGCCCGCGCCCGACGAGCCGCGGGTGCAATATCTGACCTCATTCAGTTCGGAAAGGGACCTGCGCGGCAACAACGGCGGAAGCTTCATGAAATTCGTCACCGGCGAGCAACTGCCGGACAATCCGATTGGCAAGCCCTACGGCGCGACGGTCGCCGACCACGGCATTTATGTTTGCGACGAGGGCATCGCCGCGATTTTGCGGCTGGATCTGGCGACAAAAAAAATGTCCATCATCGCGCCGACAGGCCCCGCCGCCTTCGAGGTGCCGCTGAACATGGCTTGGGGCGGCGACGGCTTGATTTACGTCGCCGACAGCGGGCGCGAACAGGTCGTCATCCTCAACACCAACGGCGAGTTTGTCGCGACGCTCGGCGTGAAAGGCACGAACCAGCCGCGCGACGTGGCGTTGAGCGCGGA
>CAYPTV010000494.1:0-2652 GCA_964413505.1 uncultured Bifidobacteriaceae bacterium
CCAGCAGCTCACCGAAGGCCCGATGGACCCGCACGAGATTCTCGAAGTCTGCGGACCGCAGGAATTGCAGGAGCACCTCGTCGGCGAAGTGCAGGAAGTTTATCGTCTGCAAGGCGTGACCATCAACGACAAGCACATCGAGATCATCGTCCGCCAGATGTTGCGCAAGGTTCGCATCACCGAACCCGGCGACACGGAGTTCCTCTGGGGCGAGCAGATTGACCGGCTTGCGTTCGAGGAGGAAAACGAGCGCGTCGAGAAGAAGGGCGGCAAGCCCGCCGAAGCCTCGCCCGTGCTGCTGGGCATCACCAAGGCATCGCTGGAGACGGACAGCTTCCTGAGCGCCGCGAGCTTTCAGGACACGACTCGCGTTCTCACCGAGGCCGCCACGCGTTCCAAGATTGACTCGCTGCGCGGGTTCAAGGAAAACGTCATCATGGGCCACATCATCCCGGCGGGAACCGGATTTGATTATCACCGCAAGGCGACCATCAAGGCGCTCGTTGATATCCCCGACGAACCCGAGGTGGAAGAACCGGAAACCGCCGCAGAGGAAAATCCTTTGCTTGCGTAATTCGAAAACAATCACTCAAAGGCGTCCGGCAAAGCCGGGCGCCTTTTTTCTTTTGTGAAAAGGCTTGGAAATGGGCGGTGACAGGGGTAGAACAAACTGTCAGCCAAGACATTTCAAACCATGAAACCCAAACTCATCCTCTGCCTCGCGCTCATTTTGATCGGCGGTTTGTTCGGCTGTTCGACCGCGAATCAACATTACGAACAGATGCAGAATTCTGACAAACAAAGCATGGTTAATAGAATTAAAGTTGGGATGACACATGAGCAGGTAGAAGCAATTATATTTTCGTATCATCCATCCATCAGCGGTCAAAACGATCAGCTAATTCACGACCCTGAAGTTTCGACGACGACGGGCGCTGGTCGGTCCACTTATTATCCGTTAGACGAATCTTCGGGAGTTGTGGTTAGATGGAACCAGCAAGATAAAGTTAAAACAGTAGAATTTATCAAAAAATGAACCCCAAACACATCCTCTGCCTCGCGCTCGTTTTAAGCGGCAGCTTGTTTGGCTTTGCGCAGTATTCCACACCTTTGACAGTGCCCGGCGCTGATGCTTCCGTTCGCGAGGAATATCACGTTCACGTTCCAACCCAATTAAACGTTCGACAAACTAACGGAGTGTTACACTTGTGGAGAGATCGAAGTTCACTTGAAATTACAAACCTCACGGTTGGCACAAACATGATGATGGCCATGTGGTGTGATGTGTATGTTTATCCTGCAAGCTCGTCTCGGCCTACAAACTACTGCCATAATTTGGAGCCTGACATTGGCGCTATCCGTCCTGATGCTTCAATTGCAGAAGAATTATATTTCGACACAGAGCCGTATTATTGGCGGCCTGACGGAAAAGGAATTGCAGAGCCTGCAACATCAATGGTTCCATGGATTCACACCCACGAAGGCAGCGTGGTGGCTGGCACAAAATATAATGTCGAGATGGATTTGACAATTTTTGAGACCGATACAATTAAGATTTCTCGTTTTTGGAATCCGCAAAGCGCCGGATATTACAAAATTCTTTGGCAGCGAACTTTGAAACAAACTTTCAATTGAGTATATGAAACCCAAGCTCATCCTCTTTCTCGCGATCGTTTTGAGCGGCGGTTTGTTTGGGTGTGCTTCTGCGCCTCCTTCAAAGACATTAGATGTCCGTGCAGCATTGCTGCTTTCAGCAAAGAAGAACGACTCAAATTTTCCGAATGGCCGGGATGCTGTGCTGACGCATTTCTCACATATCGGCCAGCTTGTAACTTCACGAGGTGAAATCATTTATGTCGCTGACGAGCGTGCTGTAACTGCCGACACATTGTCGCCTCACGGTCTTAATTTCATTGTTTTCTTTGACGAATATTTTCATCTCCTTGGGAAAATCAATTATGTCAACAGCCGACCGCTGTGGTGTGATGACGGTAAATTATATTTGTTTGGCGACCTTGATGGGGTTTCCCAGACCAGAAATTATTCTCGTGGCAATGTTGTTGATGTTTCAGATGGGTTTGAAAATCTCAAAGTTTATCACGCCAAAGTTTACGGCAGTTCGGGAGGTCTTGAAGACAATTGAATCTCTTAAACATAAAGAGGGCAGTCCTAAACAAGCCCGTTGGCACCAGAAGCATGATTTCCACGCATAGATCTTGGCAAAGAGGCCAAAAACTACCATTTCCAGTCTAAACCACCTGTTTTCAGCCTGTTAAATGAAATAATCCGGTCTGGAACCGCCATTTTCTCGGTTAAAAACGGCGTTTTTGGACCAAAAACAGCGATTTCATGTCCGATTTTCACGTTTTTTGCGGAAAAACGACGTTTCCAAGTCCGACATCGGCATTTTTGGCGCAAGAACGGCGTTTCCATGTCCAAGATTGTCGTTTTTGCCGGAAGAATGACGATTTCAAGTCCAAGATCGGCATTTTTGGGGGAAGAATGGCGATTTCAAGTCCAACTTTTCCGTTTTTAGACGCAAGAACGGAAATCTTAAATCCGACTTTTTGGATTTCGGCGGGAGAAAATATTTTCTCCTGGCTGAACCGGAGTTATTCACCGGAGAAGGATTTTCCTTGGCTCACAAACGGA
>CAYPTV010000495.1:0-2644 GCA_964413505.1 uncultured Bifidobacteriaceae bacterium
AGGCCAGTTGCGCCACCTGAAAGCTTTTCAACTTCCGGTAGCCGCCATGCAGCGGAATCAGTTTTTCCGGCTCGTTCATAATCGTCCGTGTAAGTCCATGCCCGTCCGTTGCCAGCGCCCGCTTGCTGCCTTGATATTGAAATGGCTGGGGAACGGTCATGGAGCGAGATTCAGTTGGGACGGTCGTTTCAACTAGCTTTTAAGAGACCTGCTTGATCTGCCGAGACGGAAAAGGCTCATGGTTTTCGATTGCTTCAACCACTTCTCTCATTTCTGAATGAATTTCGTTTTCTTGTAACGAACTTGCCAGTTTCGTTGCATTAAATGAAGCGCAAAAATTCTTCTGACTCCAACCAGACAATGCGGATAGCATTTGTTTGCCCGGAACAATGCTAATTCTTCCTTCAAACGTTTTCCAAGCCTCAGCTAACTTCTCCCTTGCCCGTTTGTTTGCGGAGCCAGCGGCGAGCGCCTTATTCGCTGCAAATTCTGTGCAGAGATTATCAAAGATTTCCTCGCGCATACTTTCTGCAATTCGGTTGATCTCGACTTCCACATCCTGAACGGTTGGTGGAACCTTTTTTTCCTTGCAGCTAAATGCAATGATGCGTTGAATTGCCGAAGGAACGATGACAAAATTTTCTATCTCCTTTTTTGACCAAATGTGAAGTTCAACGCCATGTGTTTTGGCTTCAGCATGCCGAGCATCAATTTGCTCATCGTGGTGGTAATCCGAATCCAGCAGGCAATAGGTGAGGATTTCTTCGCCACCAGCATTTTTGAGAAAAAACGATGAGCCGCTCACCAGTCGCCAACCACCCCACCCCTCAATTGACATATTCGGCACTGCGTCAAATGGTTTCTCACTCAAAGGGAACAGTCGGTTTTGGAAGCGTTTTAGAATTGCCACATCTTCGCCCTCGACCAACAGAAGTGTTTTGGCTGACCATAGACGCGCAAGTTGGATGTTGTGGACGCTGCCTATTTGGTTGACTAATCGTTGCACAGCGGGAAGTGATGGTGCAAATGTGGATTTATCCTTCCGACGATCAACTACCAAGACTTCTTCAGGCTCAACTTCAGCCATCATTTCCATCGAGTGTGTAGCGATAATCGTTTGCGAAGCGCGATCTTTTACGAAGCGAATAAGTCTGCGCTGAAGGTCGGCGTGCATATAAACGTCCGGCTCATCAAGTATCACAACATCTGCTCCCTCTGAATAGGTCAGAAACCACATCGTCTGAAGCCACATTTGCAGACCGTGCCCCATCCAGCCGACTTCGGCCACGAAATCTGTGTCTTGAACCAAAAGCGACAACGGGCCTTGGCCGGGCAGTTTTTCGATTCCCTCCAAACTTTTGATGCGTAAACCCGGCCAAGTTGTTTCAGCTATTTTTTTGAAATTTCGGAAATGCTCAAAGAGCACTTTCAATTGATTACGAAAATGCAATGACGACCGGGAAGTGATCATGTTGCGCTTCACGTAATCCTCTCCCAAAACTTGCTCGGTTTCTTCGAGTGGTGCGATTTGCGGCAGAATCTGAACTTTCGGCAATTTGAATTTATTGGCTTGGTCTGGGGTAACAATCAAATCGCCTCGACTATCACGAATCACGGCGTGAATTTGTGCCTGCTTTCCAATGTAGATAGTGATGTTCTCACCTTTCTCGAAGGTGCAGGTGATAATGGCCGGCGGGTCATTGTATCGGTGAAATGCGCTTTCCAGATTTAATTCGATGTTTTTGAGCGACGGATTAACGCCTTTCTCTCTCCTTGGACGATCTAGCCACGATGGGACCGCGCAGAACTCCAACCTTTGGTAACGAGTAATTAGAGAAACCAAACGCAATGCCTCGACAATCGTTGATTTCCCTGCATTGTTTTTACCGACAACAACGGTTGTGCGCGGATTGAACGGAATTCGATGATCGTCAAATCCGCGGAAATTTTCTAGGCGTAGTTCCTTAATCATAGATTTTCAATCGCCAACGCTATGACGCTTATGCAAGCAGGAAGTCTGTCAATGGTAGGGAGATTGCCCATGTGAACTAAAGCTGAATACGCCCATTTCCAAACCGAGTCGAGAATTTTATTGGGCTTTTCAATTCAATGCGCCCCAGCGCCGTCGGCGCGGCATGGGCTTGCGTGAACCTTGTAGCGTAGGCGTCCCGCCGGCGGGTTGGCCGGGCGTCCCGCCTGGCGATGGAACTGGCGGCGAGACGCCGCCTGCACTCGCGGCCGGGGACGGCCACGCTACTCCGGCACGGAGCTTGAAAATCTTTTCCGCTAGCTGCTACCAATATGCCGCCCCCAGCGGGGCTTGGCCGGTGCGAACCGTGCGCCTGCCGCGTGCGCCACATCCGGCGGCGACCGGCGGCGGTTTTGGTTTCGGCAAATTCCGCCGGGATGAGCAGCGATGCCTTGTGTAGAAATTGGGGTTGGAGATTTCTGTTCACCTCATCCGGCCAGTTGCCGCCCTCACCCGTCGCTGCGCGCCACCCTCTCCCATCCGATGGGCGAGGGACATTGCCCGGGTCAAACGCCCAGACGGTTTCAGTTGCCGCCGGTTCCGGTTTTTTATTCAGAACGTAATCTTTCATAGCCACGTTTCCCGTTGAGATGTTCCGCCGATGCTATGCCTGCC
>CAYPTV010000496.1:0-2644 GCA_964413505.1 uncultured Bifidobacteriaceae bacterium
TCATCCTGATGTATCCGCTGCCCGCCGCGCCGGCGGCCGGCGACGCCTTCACCGTTTCCGCCGGCTGCGATCACACGCCGGCGACCTGCGCCTCGCGCTTCGCCAACCTCGCCAATTTCCGCGGGTTTCCGTATGTGCCGCCGCCGCAGATTGCGTATTGATGGGACGGCTGTCCCGAATTGGTGAAAACTCGGGGCGATTTAAGGCACAATCGCCGCCTGTCGCACGAAGATGGAATAGGTTAGGCGCGACTTGTTCGCCACCGCGACGACGATCCGGCTTTTTGAATTGAACGGCGAGCCGCAACAGTTTCCCGCTTACGTCGAAATAGGACGGCTACGGAAGCGCGGCGAGATCGTCACCGTATGTTGGACGCGCTCGCGAAGGAGGGGCCGCCAGACACGCGCGAACTGGTTTTGCGCGTTATCCGCGCAAAGAGGCTCGACGAAGCCCATGGCGTGCTGCGAAAGACGGTCGCTCATCGCATCGTAAAGGCGCTGAACATCGCGGCAGAGTGCGGCAATGTCGGAAGTCGGGGCATGCGTCACTGGGGCACTCATGGTGTCAATAGGTCCCATTGAGTCGTTGTCCGAGTTGAAGTACTCTCCAAAACTCTCAGACGTTCGCGAACCGACGCGGGAGCGCTTCAGTGCCATCAGAGAATTCGAATAGGGTAATCGCTAGCGACGCGTTTAGCCAACTTCTCGATTCCGAAGTGAAGACCGCGATGTTTGCGGAGGGTATTGGCCAGTGTTCATTTGGACCGGCAGTCAGTAAACTGAGTTTTTTCAAGGCAAGTCGCATTGAGACGCGAGATGGCCACCCTTTTGAGACTAGAGAAATAACGTTTGAAGTGGTATTGCCGACTGGCGCCCTTTTCAATTGGATTTTCAATTTCGTTCCACAATTGAGCGCGGGCATCCCCGACTTAGAAAAAGCCAGCGCTCAGACTATGGAAATGATTAAGCAAGTCGCGAGATTTGGACCGAAATCATGAGTTTGTTCAACGTTAACCAACCCAGTCAATTGAGCCTAGTGATAGCTGGCGCGCTGGTCGGGGCATCTGTATATGTGGCTACGGTGTCTGGCGGGGCATTTCAGTCGTATGAACATGTCGGGTCACCACCTACGGCATCGGCGGCCATGCTCGTCAAGCAACCGTCTGAACTAGTGTTATTCGCAACGCAGTCGCATTTTGAGGATGCGCTGGCACGCGTCCGTTCAGAACTCGATAATAACGATCTAATTACAGCGCAAAGCGCAACTCGTGACGCGGTGTCACTATATACTCAGCTTTCATCTGCAGTCAGTCCGAATTTTTTCGTTAACGATATTGGATTTGCCGCGATAGAATGGAGAATTGGGCAGCGAGGCCTGCTTCTCATTTTCGGCGGCGACGGAAAAGTGACTCTTGCGAAGACGTCCGAGAATAGTGGATACGCTGAAAGTATGGAAGAGCATGAATTGGTTGCTTCGACATATAAGCTGATTGACGGAATCATTCGCAACATTCACGGCGCAGATTGCTAGGATGGTCTGCGCAGTCGGGGACATCTGCACAAATGAACTTGAAAACCGCCATCATATGGGCGGCGGCCTTGGCCCCATCATGCCTGAGGAGCATGTGGCGCTAATCGTCTTGGGTACCGATGGCGCTATAGGGGCAGGATTGGAACCCAATATGATTTCGCCGAAACGCTTGGGTAGAGGGGAGATTTCACTTGCGAGGGTCTCTCACGCTACGCTGGACGATATACGGCTCTTTGTTGTTAAGGAAAAGACTTGCATAGGAGCGGCGGCCGTCGAGGTCTCCAAGCTGCGCTCCGTAGCGGCCAGTTGGAAAGAGAGCGGCAGGCAAATGGTCTCGCGGGGCGCGTGTGTGCTCCCGGACGTCAATGAAGGCGACCATGATTCGCATGCATCGCTGAAGACGTGCGCGGGCTACGAACATCTTGGGCAAACATTATTGGGGACAGTTAAGACGGCAGTCTGCGCAGAACTAAGGAAGAAGTTTGGCACTATTAGACGGGTTGACGAAATATTCACTGCGCCCGCCCCCAGCATCCCTACCACTTCCGAGACATGGTGCGTTCAAGAGCAGAGTGCACAACCAATAGATACTGCTCGCCATTGCTCAATCTTCGATTGTCTTTTCGCCAAACTCTCATGGCTGCGTAGGCGCTAGGATACGGGCCGGCGACGTGGTGATGCGTCCCGACCTCAGTGCGCCGCAGACGAGAGAAGACTGACTCGGCGGCGCTGGTGCAGGCGCTGTCGTCGCTGTAAGCCCACTCGTGATTGATGCGCTTAGTCAGAAAGCGGGTGTGCAGCGCATCCCAATGCGCGGCCTCGTCGGCGAGAACGATTGAGCCGATCTCAATCCGCTGGCCCAGAGTTTCGAGGGCTTCGGCTTCCAACTTGAACACGAAGGGAAGCTTCCGGCCGCCATTCGCGCGCGTGAAGCATCCGCCCCGCCGCCCCGCCAATGTCGAGCGGCGCCGCCGTCACAACTCACATCCTCGGAGCCGCCATGGACGAGCTCACCGCCCGCGCCCGCGTCGTCGCGGCGGCGCGCGAATGGATCGGCACGCCCTATCACCACATGGCCGACGTCAAGGGCGCGGGCTGCGACTGCGCGATGCTG
>CAYPTV010000497.1:0-2643 GCA_964413505.1 uncultured Bifidobacteriaceae bacterium
CCGACGACTTTCTCGTAATCGCCCGCCACGGTCGTCGGCGGATGAACGTCCTGCAGCCCGACAAAAAGAATTTTCGCGCCCAATTGATATGCGCTCGCGTCGGCCTGGATCCGCTGCTCCAAAATCTGCGCCGCCGACAGCCGCGCGCTGGAAAGCAGATCGCTCAAATCCACGCCCGCCAGAAAATGCACGACCTCGCGCGTCGCCAGATCCGAAAGCAGATTCGTCGGATCGCCGTTTTTGTAGGCCCAGTCCATGACATTTGTGATCTGAAATTGAACCGGGATGCTGACGGTGATCAAACTGACCGGCGGCGCCTTGATCGTGTCATTTGTGTCGGAATTTTCATTTTGAACAGTCGCCGCCGCGCGATTGGCGACGAGAAAGTTCTGCTCCTGATTGTGCGCGACCGTCCAAAGAATCACGTTCTGCTCGTCCTTGCCCGTCTCCGGCGTGTAGCCGACGTAAATCGTCTGGATCTGCTCCGTCCGATGGCGGTAAGTCTTGTCAATCGGCCACGGCAGCTTCAAATGCGCGCCGGCGGCCAGCGGCGGATCAACCCGTTTCCCAAAGTGTTCCAAAACCACCTGCTCGCCCGCGTCCACGAACACAACGCACGTTGACAAAAACAAGACCGCCAGTTGTGCGAGGATCAGATAGGCGAGGTTTTTTTGGAGCAACTGGAAAAACCACGTCTGCGAAACATTGAAGCCAAACTGGTAATCCAGCGTCTGCGCCGCCGTCGTGAACAGGCTTTCCGGCTGCGCGAGAATTCCGACGACGCGGCTTTCGTAAAGCGGCCGCGTGATTTTTCCCCTGACGCGCGGGCGGTAAATCTCCAGCAGCAGCGTCAAAAGCATTTCCGCCGCCATCAGGCCGAGCAAAATGCACAGCGCGCGCGCCATCCAGAAATCCGCCCTCGGAAACCCGGTTTTGATCCCGGCGATGCCCAGCGCCGTGAACGCGCAAACATAAGCGCCCGCCAGAAGAAAACTCGCGCCGGGCCGCAGCAGCCGGTGATCGCCGAGCCGCGCAATCGTCACCGAAAACCGTCCGAGCAAAAACAGCAGCATCGCAAATATCGCGAACAACGAAAGCGACGGCATGGCGCGGATTTCGACGATTCCATTGGTCGTTTTGCCAATCCAGCGCCAGAGAAAAAACGCGCCGCCGGCTTGCAGCAGAAAAAGCAGGACCGCAAAACCGGGGACGAAAAACTTTTCAAACTGCTCGCGCGAACGGCGCGCCGGAAAAACTTCGGATTCCTTCGCGTCGAACAGGGCGGACTCGCCTTTGGCGCGGGCGAGTTCGTCAATCTCCAGTTTTTCCAGCCGCTCATTTTCCTCGAGCCGCATCTGGAACCAGCTCGCGAATGCCACGAGCGCGCCGAGGCCGAGAAAAACAGATGCGGTTTCGCCCGCCAGCGAATTCACAAAAATGGTGACGACGAACGCGGCGATGAAAACCATCACCGCTGCGACCAGATTTACCAGACCATTTTTCTGCGTGTTGCGTTCCATTTATACTTTTGACCGTTACATCGTTAAATTGTTGAATCGTTGCACCGGGATTCGCCGAACCTGTCCAACGATTCAACGATTCACGTTTCAATTTAACTCTCGTTCTTCAAACAGCGCCGTGCCCACGGCCAGCGCCGCGCCTGCATAGCAGACCGCATAAGCGAGCGCCTTGCCGACGTAAGCCCATTGAAACGTGCTTTTTCCCGTGTCAATGGCGTCGGCGAGCCAGAAAAGCTGCCAGTTCGGAACCACGCTGTAAAGCGTCGAAGCCCACCAACTGCCCTTGGCGGCGGGAATGCCGAAGAAATAATCCGACATCAGCCCGACCAGAAAAACTGCCGAGCAGATTGCCAGCGTCGGAATCGTATCGAACCGGGTCGAACACGCCAGCGCGACGGCGGCAAGTATCCAGAGAGCGAACAGAATCAAAATCCCCGCCGGAACCAGGTTCCAGTTCACCACCGCCACCGTCCCCATGCTTTCCATCTGCTTCGTGAATTGAAAAACGATGAACGCCGCCAGCGTGGTGAAAACCAGCATCGCAAAAACCGCGTCGCTCACGAACGGACGGCGCAGGAAAAAATTGCTGAAGCCTGCCAGCGCGTAGGCCAGCAAAATTCCGCCGCCAAAAATGCCGATTGCCGGCAAATCCGTCGAGCCGTAGGCATCGAACGCCATGCGGCTGGCCAGCAGCACGCCGATCATGTTCACATAAGTCAAAACCGTCAGCGCCGCCGCCAGCCCGGCGAATTTCGCCAGCAGAAACTGCGCGCGCCCGACCGGCTTGGACAACACCGCCAGCGCCGTGCCGCTGCGGATTTCCCGCGCGAGCGACGACGACGCGCTCAACACCGCGCCGAACAGCCCGGCCAGAAGCATCACCGCGAGCACGGAATTTTCGACAAGTTTCGGTTCGTCGCCGAAGGCAAAATAGTATGGAACGGCCAGAAAAATCTCGAACAGCACGGACCCCGTCATCAACAGCAGAAAAATCGGCTGCCGGATGAGCTCCATGAAGGCGTTGACCGCAATGTTCCTGAATTGACGCATGAACTTCCGATTATCTTACAAACCGTGCGCCCGTTTGCAAACGGTTAATCGGCTTGGGCAAGAAAATTGAGCG
>CAYPTV010000498.1:0-2641 GCA_964413505.1 uncultured Bifidobacteriaceae bacterium
GCCGTCAGCCGGATGATTTCGCGCAGCGGCGTCTGCGGTTTGAATTTCACGAAGCGTTCCAGTTTTTCCACGAGCGGTTTGCGGCGGCGCATGTCGTCAAAGCCCGGCGCATAAGCTTGGTCGTAGGGAATCAGTTCAATCCGGGATTTCGAGCCGAGCGTTTTCACCACGAGCCGCGCGAGTTCGAGCATGGAAACTTCCTCCGTGCCGCCGATGTTGAAAATTTCCCCGCGCGCCTTCCGGCAATCCTGCAATCGCACGAGCGCCTCCACCACGTCGTTCACGAGGCAGAAGCAGCGCGTCTGCCTGCCGTCGCCGAAAACTTTCAGCGGCTCGTTTTTTTTCGCCGCCGCGATGAAGCGCGGCAAAACCATTCCGTAACGTCCGGTCTGGCGCGGACCGACGGTGTTAAAAAGCCGCGCGATGGTGACGGGCAGGTTTTTTTCCCGCGCGTAGGCGAGCGCGAGAAATTCGTCCGTGAGTTTGGAGCAGGCGTAGCTCCAGCGCGATTGCCCGGGCGGCCCGATGAGCAGGTCGTCGTCCTCGCCGAACTCCGGCTTCGCGCTCTTGCCATAAACTTCGGAGGTGGAGGTCAGCAGCAGCGGCGTTGAATTTTTCGCGGCGACCTGCAACAAAATTTCCGTTTCGTGAAAACTGGATTCCAAAACGTGCAGCGCGGATTTAACAACCAACTCGACGCCGACGGTCGCGGCCAAGTGAAAAATAAATTCCGCCTTCGCCGCGAGCTTTGGCAATTCAGCGCAGTCGGAAATTTTTGCACGGACAATTTTCAATCGCGGATGATTTTTCACCGCGCGCAAGTTGTCCAAGCTGCCGGTCGAGAAATCATCAATGATGACAACGCTTTTGCCATCTTTCAGCAAACGCTCGACCAGATGCGAGCCGATGAAACCTGCGCCGCCGGTCACCAAAATATGTTTCGCAATTTTCATTTCAGCGCCGCCGCGACACCTTCGGCCAGTTTTTGACGGTAATCCGCGCTTTCAATCAGTTTGGCTTCCGCCGGATTCGAGAGATAACCGCCTTCGATTAAAATCGCGGGACGGTTTTGCCCGCGCAACACAGTGTCGAACCGCGAGCGGCGGACGCCCCTGTCTTCCATGCCGACCGTGCGCAGCAACGAGCTTTGAACCCGGACGGCGAGCTGGAGATTTGGCGCGTCAAACTGGTTGTTCGGCAGATTTTCAAACCATGGGTCGGAAAAAGTGCGCGTCAGGGTTGAAGGCATTCCCGTCGGCGTGATGCAATAGGTTTGCAGGCCGCTGGTTTTTTCATCCCGTTTCCCTGTTTTATCCAGTTCTGTCGAATTAAAATGCAGGCTGATGAACACATCCGCATGATGCGCCTCGGCAAAAACGACGCGGTCGGAATTGGTCACATACACATCGTTCGTCCGCGTCAAAAAAACTTTCCAGCCTTCGGCTTCAAGCAACGGCCTGAGTCGCAGCGCCCAGTCGAGCGTGAATTCTTTTTCAAACGGTCCGTCCAGAACGCTGCTGGCGTATGTGCCGTGGTTGCTGCCGCCGTGACCGGGGTCAATCACGATGACGCGGTTCGTCCCGAACGTCAGCGGCTGCACGCACAGGAGCGGTTCCAGATTTTTTTGCAGGTCCAGCCCGTGTAGAAAAATTTCACCATCAATGAACTGCGGCGCGAAGCCAAGGTTGATTTCAGTGCCATTCCACGTTGCTTCGAGGCTGCCGATGCTCAAAACCATCACGCCGTTGGACGAGCCGATGGCGTAAGTCGTCACCGGCGTTTTGGATAACAGATGCGGCGTGCCGGTTTTATGCGCGGCGGCCCAGTCGTTGAGCGCGGTCCATGTGATGACCCGCGGAGGCGGGATTTTCGGAACGATTAGCGGCGGGGGATTTGTGTGAATGGCGACGATTGAATTTGTGCGGACAGGCGGCGCGACCAGTCTGTTTGTCTGAACCGCTGCGGGTTTTACGAACGCATTCGCATCCGCCCAGTCCAAGGAGGATTGCGGCGGGGTTGTGGAGCAACCCGCCAGAAATATCAGCACGCAAAAAATGATTCCCGCAAATTTGAACACGCGCACATTTTGCTTAACAAAAAAACGGACTCAAGATGTTTCAGTTTATTCTTAATCATAATCTTGCTCCTAATCGCAATCGCAGACGCCGATTAAGATTAGAATCACGATTATGATTACGACTTCTTGCCCGCCCGGAATGATTTGGTGATAATGCGCCAGCTTGAAAATTCTCGTCGCCATCACGGGGGCCACCGGCGCGCTTTACGCGCAGCGGCTGCTCGATAATTTGAATCCGCGCGAACATGAAGTCCACGTCGTGTTGAGCAATTACGCACAGCAGGTCATCGCCGTGGAACTGCCGGACGGTTTGAAGCTGCTGGCGGGCGTGCAGACGCACAATCTCAAGAGCATGAACGCACCGTTCGCCAGCGGCTCGAATCCACCGGACGCGATGGTGGTGATTCCCTGCACGATGGGCACGATGGGCCGCATCGCACACGGTTACAGTGAGGACGTGCTGCTGCGTGCGGCGGATGTGACATTGAAGGAAAAGCGGAAATTAATCCTGGTGCCGCGCGAAACGCCGTTGAGTTTGATCCACGTCAAAAACATGGAACTGCT
>CAYPTV010000499.1:0-2638 GCA_964413505.1 uncultured Bifidobacteriaceae bacterium
CCGAACACGCATCTCGAACTCACGATGATTCACGAAGTCATGGTTCTTGATCACAGCGGGCCGCCGCTCGCCGCCATTCTCCATGGCGCGTCGCTGAAGCTGCTGCTCTTTGCCGTGCTGCTGACCGAAGCCGTGCTGCCGCTTGGCAAGCTGACTTTGCCGCAGGCCGTCGGTGCGCTGCTTGCCTCGGTGTTCGTCGTCACGGTCCTGGTCGGGCTGGTCGAATCATTGTTGGCACGGCTCGCTTTCCGGCGCGTCCCGCTCCTGTTGACGACCGCATTCCTGCTGTGCCTGTTCGCGCTGCTGGTCGCGTGGAAAGGCGGCATGCCATCATGAGCGGCACGATGAATCTGCTGATCGGCCTGGCGATGGGCCTGAGCCTCCTCGCGCTGGCGAGCAGCCGGCTGCCGTCGGTGATCCGCGCGGCGGCGTTTCAAGGCATGATCCTCGGCACGCTGCCTCTGCTCCTCGAGGAAAAATTTCACTGGCTCGTCGTCGCCGTCGCCTTCGGCACGATCACCGTGAAGGGTTTCATCATCCCGAACCTGCTGCGGCGGGCGTTGCGCGCGGCTAACATCGACCGCGAAGTCGAGCCGCTGATCGGTTTTGTGCCGTCGCTGCTGCTCGGCGCGGCGGCGATCATCGCCGCCGCCGCGCTCGGCAGCGCTCTGCCGTTGCTGCCCGAACATGCCAAAACCCTTCTCGTGCCGGGCTCGTTCGCCACCGTCGTGTGCGGATTTATTTTGCTCATGGCGCGCACCAAGGCCATCTCCCAGGTCTGCGGCTACTTGATTTTGGAAAATGGCATCTACCTGTTCGGCCTGCTGCTCATCAACTCCACGCCGCTGCTGGTCGAGGCCGGGATTCTGCTGGACCTCACCGTGGCGGTGTTCGTCATCGGCATCATCGTGGACCGGATCCAGCGCGAGTTTGATACATTGGACACCCGCAAACTCACCTCGTTGCGCGAATGAATGAAATACTTCTCATCGCCGTGCCGCTGGTTTTCGCCGCCGCCGCATTCACGTGGCCGAACGAGCGGACGCGACCGTGGCTGCTCCCGGTCGCCGGCGCGCTTCATGCCGTGCTCGCGCTGTGGCTGCTCGTGGATCCGCCGGTGCTTGCGTCAAACGCGTGGTTCGGATTCGATCCTCTGGCGCGTGCCGTGCTGCCGATGGTGTCGCTGCTGTTTCTCGTTTGTTCGGTTTACGGCGTGACGTATCTGCACATCCGCGCCGAAAGAAACAACCGCGTGTTTGTCACCGCGCTGCTCGCGATGCTGGGCTTGTTGAGCCTCGCGTTGCAGGCGCAAAACCTCGGCCTGCTCTGGGTCGCGGCGGAGGCCGCCACGCTGGTGACCGTGCCGCTGCTGCACTTCAACCGCACGGCGCGCGCGTTCGAGGCCTCCTGGAAATATCTGCTCGTCGGCGGCACGGGCATCGCCCTGTCGCTGCTCGGTTCGTTCTGCCTCGGCTACGCGTCGTTGGTGGGCGGCGGCAACGGCGACCTCAACTTCACCGCGCTCGTGGCGCAGGGCGCGTTGCTCTCGCGCCCGTGGCTCATCACCGCGTGGGTGCTGCTGCTTGCCGGTTACGGCACTAAAATGGGTCTCGCGCCGATGCACACATGGAAGCCGGACGCCTACGGCGAAGCGCCCGGAATGGTCGGCGCACTGCTCGCTGGCGGCACGACCACGATGGCGTTCGTCGCCATCCTGCGCGTGAAACAAGTCGTGGACGCCGCCGGTGCGGGCGCCATGACGGAGCGCACTCTTCTCGTGTTCGGATTGTTTTCCATGCTTGTCGCAGCGTTGTTTTTGCTCGGTTCGCCGGACTTCAAGCGGATGCTCGCCTATTCGAGCGTCGAACATATGGGCATCCTCGCCGTCGGCGCGGCGCTCGGCGGCGCGGGCATCTGGGCCGCGCTGTTCCATGTCTGGACAAACGCCCTGACGAAAGGTGCGCTGTTCCTGAGCGCTGGCAACATCCGCCGCGCCGCCGGTGCGCAAACCAGGGACAATGTCTGCGGCATGTCATGGCGCACGCCGGGTTCGGCGCGGATTTTCGTTGTGGGAATCCTCGCAGTGACGGCGTGTCCGCCGTTCGGGGTGTTCTTCAGCGAGTTGAAAATCATCCTAGCCACCTTCCAGACGAACAACCTGTTCGCGGCCACCGTGTTTCTCGGCTGCCTGCTCTTTGCGTTTTTCGGAATGGTGCGGCTCGTTTTCGCCATCGTGGATGGACGGCCGCGCGCCGCGGCGCGCAAGTCAACCGAGCGCTTTCCCGAACTGCCCGGCGTCATCATCCCGCCGCTGCTGTTCCTCGCGTTCTCGCTCTGGCTCGGTCTTGCCACGCCTTCGTTGTTGCGTGAGGCATGGACAGCCGCCGCAAGATATTTGTTCCCGACGCCATGAATTCAATCTGCAAATTTCTCCTCATGGGCAACGCCTCAAGCGTGCCGTGGGCGGACGTGCCGGAATGGCCGGCGGCTGAATTCGTCGCCGCAACCGCCGCTGAACTGGAACGGGGCGGACGCCTCTGCGCCTGGTTCGGTGTGCCGGATATTTCCGCCACGCGGCTCGTCGCCGTGATTGCGTTCGATTCCGAAAACACGCTTGCCGTCGGCCGCAGCGCGCCGA
>CAYPTV010000500.1:0-2631 GCA_964413505.1 uncultured Bifidobacteriaceae bacterium
GTGATCGGGCGGCGTTTGTGCGTGTGCGGGTGATTCAGACCGGCAGTCGCGCGATGCCACGAGCCGGCGAGTTGCGGGACTTCAAAAACGGAATTCGCGGGTGCGTTCGGCCACGGGATCGGTTTGAGCGGCGGCTTCTCGGCCAGTTCCATTGCGACCTGGACGGCGCGCACGATATGGTCGGGTGACAAATGGAAATCATTACGCGCTTCAAGCAAGCGTTCGTGAAGCCGGGCGATCTTTTCCTTGAGGTTGCGCTCGGCGGCGACGAAGCGCCGGGCCTTGGCCGCTTTCGCCTCGGCTTCGCGCGTGTCGAGTTGGGTGCGCTGGCCGGCCATGGCCTCCTGAATCTGGTGCGCGATGACCGGTCCGACGCTGCCGAGGTCTTCGCGGATTGCCTCGACCTTCACCACGGCGCGCATGAGATATTCATGGTCGCCCTCAAGGTCGCCGACTTTCGCATCCTTATCATCGGTTGAAAAACCTTTGCCAACGGGATGCCATACGAACGGCGTCTTGGTCTGGCCGTGACGGTCAATGCGGCCGTTGCGCTGTTCCATCACGTTCGGGTTCCAAGGAATCTCAATGTGGATGAGATAATTGCAATGGTTCTGGAGATCAATGCCCTCGGACGCGGCATCGGTCGCGAGCAAAATACGCACGGGCGATACGTCCGGCGCGGCCTGGAATGCGGCGGTCACGCGCGCGCGTTCCTCTGGATCAAGGCTGCCGTGAAGTTCCGCGAGGCGGTCGCCGCCGTAACCGTGCTGCGTGAGAATCTCGAACAGCCAACCATGCGTGGCGCGATATTCCGTGAACAAGATGACACGCGCGCCGTTCCACTTGCCGCCGGGACGCACATATTCATCCAGCCACGCAAGAATGGCCTTGGCCTTGGAATCGGGACGACCTTTCGCCGCTTCGGCCCAAGTGGACAGGCGCTGCAATAAATTCTTCTGCTCGGCACTCAACTCGGTCGCAACCGCGCCCGCCTCGGCAACAGCCTCGCCGATGGCCTGCTCCAGATTTTCGTCGCTGGCATATTCCTCCTCCAGTTTGCTGATGGCCTTGCGGAGAATGCGGTCATCCAAATCCGACGCATCCACTTTCTTGCCTCGACAGGCTAGGCTTTCACGGTGCTTGTCGAGCGTGAGGGCGAAGGCGCGGGGCGAGGAAAATAAACGCTTCTTCAAAAGCAGCGTGATGAACTGGCCGCCAAATTCGCGCTTCGTGCCCGTCACCATTTTGGTGAGGCTTTCGGCGTATTGCCGGAGCAGATTGTGGGCTTCGCGTTCCTCGGCGGTGTAATCCACTTCCAGCGGCTTGATCTCGCGTCTGGGATAAATCGGTTTGCCGGCGGCGTCCACCAAATCGGTCTTGAGGCGGCGAACCATCACGCGCTGGAGTTGCTTTTCCTCCGGCATGACGTTGCGCGCGAACCGCTGGTCATCCAGCAGTTCCAGCAGCGCGGTGAACGATTCCTGATAGCCGTTGTGCGGCGTGGCGCTCAAGAAAATGCGATGCTCGAAGTGCGGGGCGATGCGACGGATGAGACTGCTGCGCTGGCTTTCCAACGTGTAGCGCGTTGCCATGGCCGGCGCGACGTTGTGCGCCTCGTCCACGACAAGAATGTCGAACTTGCGCGGATAGGTGATGTGCGGTGGGAGAACGTCCTTGATGAGGCGCAACGCTTCCCCGGACTTCATCCAATCCATCGAGGTGATGAGGCGCGGGAAGGAAGTCCACGGATTCGCGTGGATGCCCTGTTCACGGCGCAGGCCCTTCAGGTATTCCGTGTCAACGATGCGGAATTCGAGACCGAATTTTTCCGACATCTCCAACTGCCATTTCAATTGCAGTGACGACGGGCAAACAACCAGCACGGTGCGGGCGCGATGGCGCACGAGCAATTCCTGGATGCCAACCCGGCCTCAATCGTCTTGCCGAGGCCAACATCGTCGGCGATGAGCAGATTGACGCGCGCCATATCAATCGCGCGCACGACGGGATCAAGCTGGTAACTTTCGATGGAAGCACCACTGCGAAAAGGCGATTGAAGAAAACTGCGGTCGGCATTCGTCGCCGCGCCCCAACGCACCGCGTCGAGAAACGCTTCGAGCCGCGCTGCGTCATCGCAGCCGGAAATCGCGGGGAGGCCGGCGCGATCCAAAACACGCGCTCCCGGCTCCAACTGCCAGATCACCTCCAGATTTTCGCCGAGCGAATCTTCATCCACAGACACGAGGCTGACCAAGCCCTGGCGTGAGGTGGCAAAAAGTTCACGGAAGGCGGAAGCGCCAACGTCGTCCACGATCCACTGCCGCCGTCGGACTTCGACCAGTTGGCCGCGCTCTGGGAACGCGCCACCGTTCGGGAGAGCTGGCGTGGAAACGGTGTCGGTCTGGCTCATGATGCGAGGTGATCAACGAGCTGTGGCCGATTTGGGCAATGACTTTTTCCGCTCCCGCAGCATGAATTCCTGAACGTGCAGCCGGAGGCTGCGGCCGATGGCCTCCCCCAGTTTCACAGGGAC
Organism: uncultured Bifidobacteriaceae bacterium; assembly: GCA_964413505.1. Taxonomy (GTDB): domain Bacteria; phylum Verrucomicrobiota; class Verrucomicrobiia; order Limisphaerales; family UBA11358; genus UBA11358. Next base: position 2,534 of record CAYPTV010000500.1, read on the forward strand.
GGCGTTGCCGACCAGGCGACCGAGGGTCTTCATGTGAATCGGTTGGCATAATTGTTCCTTTCAGTTTGCGGTTGTGATTTGGTGGCAGGCCTTGCAAC
>CAYPTV010000501.1:0-2612 GCA_964413505.1 uncultured Bifidobacteriaceae bacterium
TTTCAAGCAGATCTGATGCCATTCAATAACGATAAAAAAAATTAAAATAGTTCTGAATAGCGCGATGCTTGAATAACATAATTATATAAATTTATTACTATACAACAGAGCGCATTTAGGCACATGCCTACTGAAAATGTTCCAGCGAATAAATTGTAAATGATTTTTTATAACGAGTGGTTTTTACAGTTGGTATGGGATATGAGTGTGCGTGTCTGAGCTTGGCTATGGTATCCGGATCACGTTTATTAGGCAACAGGTAGTGTAAGCAATGAGCTGGATTCTGAATTTGTGAGAATAAACGACGAGTTAGTTCTTCGCGCCTATCAGCTAAAGTGGGCAAGCCTGTGATAAAGAGTGCATCGCTATAATCTGTGTTATGGCTCAGTATGGTACGAAATGCACGGCGCTGTAGGGCCTCCAGGGAGTGAGACTGACTCTTGGTCAGGCCTGGATGCCATACTGCGCACGCATACTCCGTGACTGGTCTGATAATAGACTTATAATAGAACAGCAAGTCACTGCCAGACATGTTAGCTCTTCTAAGTTTCTTGAGAAAATAGAGGCGTTTATTTACCTTAGCACAAATACTATCAACATGTTCGTTCCATTTTAATTTGTCATTGATTGTAATTCCAAGTAGTTTAAATTTCTTAACTCGTTCAATTTCCAGGTTGTTAATGTATAGTTTGTCTGGTGTAGAGCGTGCTATTGAACCAAGCAACATTTCTTTTGTTTTCTTTGTATTAATGTTCATGAAGTTATTGTATGAAAATGTTTCAGTCTCAGAACAGGCAATTTGCATCACACTGTTATTATGCTTGGGAATGATTTCAGTTATTGTTGTGTCATCAATGAACTTGTGCATAGTAAGAGAAGTAACTAGATCATTTATGAGAACTAGAAAAACGTATGGTCCAAACCAGGTTCCCTGAGGGATGCCCCCAGATAATGTTACCCAAGGTGAAACTAGTCTATTTAGTTTAACCCGCTGCGTTCGTAAGACCAAGAAACTGTGCATCCATCTGATAATACAAGGTTCAATATCAAAAGCTGCCATTTTCTGTAGAATGGTACCGTGGTGGACATGATCAAAGGCCTTAGCATAGTCAATAAAAACGGCTCTGACAGACTTACCCCTATCTAGTGCACTGTGCCATATATGAATGATGTCAGTTAGAGCATGAACTGTGGATCTGCCTTTAATGGCGCCAAATTGCTTGAGGTCAAATTTATCAGCAGTTGTTTCTAGGATACGATGACCAACTATTGACTCAAATATCTTGCTAACTGTAGGAGTGAGAGAAATTGGTCTTAAATCAGATTCAATAGAAGTAGGGGGCTTGACCTTTGGAACTGGTATCACATTGGCTTTTTTCCAAAGTCCAGGAAAGTGACCGGTTCTAAGTGACATGTTAAAGATAGCACAGATAGGATCACACAGTATGGCAGAAAAATCACGCAATAGCCAGTTAGGCAGTCCATCCGGACCTGGTGCCTTACGGATGTTAATGTTGTTAAGTTTAAAGAAAACTTCTATCGGGTAAATTGTGTATCTGTCAGGAAACTCGTCGACAGATATTGGACAGGTATTGGAAAGAGGTTCTAGATCATCTGAAACTTCTTTGAGTGAAACATTGATTATTCTTGCCAAGGCTGCCATGTTTCCGTCAGTCAATGAGCTAGCTAGTCCCGTTAAGTCTGATTTAGACGCTTGACCTGTTAATTTTTTAGTTTCTGTCCACCAATTTGATGGATCACAGTTTCTGAGGCCGTCAATTCGCTTTTTATAGAAATTGGCCTGCAGCTCTTTAGCTGCCCGGTTAATCTTATTGCGCAGTTTGCGATATTCTGTGATGTTGCCAGAAGTAAAAGCATGTTGGCGTTGCCGGATTAGTCGACGAAACTCATCCGTGACCCAAGGTTTGTCGCTTGAATGACGGAAAACATGACGCGTTGGCAGGAAATAATTTAACATAGATGTGACTGTGCTATAAAACATGCTAATCATATCCTCACAAGACTGTAGTGTGTATAGCCGAGACCAATTAAAAGAACATAGTTCATTTGCTAAAAGCGCTTTACCATTAGGATCATTACTACGTATAAGAACTCTGATCCGCTTTCCATGTGGATACTGATTTGAGTGTTTTGGTTGCATTACAACAGAAAAATGATCAGACGTGGCAATGCCTGGCAAAATTTCAGGATCACAATACCAGTTAGAAATGTTAGTGTATATTTTATCTAGAATTGCAGTGCCTCGTGTTGCTGACTTGACGACTTGCTTGAGTGGATAGTGTTTAATAGGGCCATCTGCTAGCTGATTAAAATCACCAAGGAGAATTATACCGGCATACGGATGGATTCGGTTTATATAGTCTAAACTGTCATTAATATGAGATATGGTAACGCTGCTGTCTGCCTTCGGCGGATGATAAATAATGCCAATAGCAATGTGAGACACATTCTTAGGCATACGCGAGGCTCGATGCAATAGCCACAGAGACTCGGTGTCATCAGAATCTAACATGTCCAGCTTGCGACACGACACGTTATTACGTACATAACAAGCTACACCGCCGCCTCTGCGGCCATCACATCGATCTCGC
>CAYPTV010000502.1:0-2608 GCA_964413505.1 uncultured Bifidobacteriaceae bacterium
CGCTGTCGCGGGGGACGTTCCCAATTTCGCGGGGGAAGCCTCCGCAAGCGCGGGGGCCATTTCCAAAATCGCAGGGGGAGTTCCCAAGTTTGCGGGAGGCATTTCCAAAACTGCGGGGACAAGATCCAATTTCGCGGGAGCAGGAGACAATTTTGCGGCGGGAGGTTCCAAGAACGCGGGAGCGCCTTCCAAGTTTGCGGTGGAAAATAAAAACATCCGTCGTGCGCCATAAAAACGCCGGGGGCAGGGACAATTCTTCCGTGTGAGGGAGGCGGGAATGGTGCAAACTGTTTCCGCTTCGATCTGGCAACAACCCCGGTTGACGATTGGATTTCATGCTCGCGCGCCGGATGTTTTTTTCCCGGCGCTTGAACGAATGGAGTCATGCAAACAAAAATCACGTCCGTCTGCTCCCCGGAAATTGTTTTTTCCACAACATTTATTGTCCGCGAAAAAGGCCCATAAGAAGCGGGACGGGGACGCCGGCTTGGACGGATGTTTGAATTGCGCCGGGATGATGCGCTTCACAAACAGGGCATATGTTTTATCCGCAGCTTTGTGAAATCCGAGGATTCAAAGCGCAAAAGCCTGTCATCCGTATAATCCCAAATTCCATTTGATGCAGGATTCACGATGACATAGAATGTGGTGTATCTATGAATTCCAGAGCGCGAGCGGGTTTTACGTTGATTGAATTGCTGGTGGTAATAGCGATCATTGCAATCTTGGCGGCGATGCTTTTGCCGGCGCTGGCCGGCGCCAAGCGGAAAGCGCTGAGGATTCAGTGCGTATCAAACATGCGGCAGGTTTATCTCGCCTGCAACGTATATGCGGGAAATTCCAGCGATTGGTATCCAAGCTGGTATGATTCTGGCGGGCATCCAAAAAACGAACTTCATGCGGAGGACTACGCAAGCTTCGTCGTCGGCCCGAAAAGCCCGGGGACAAACAAGCAGGAACCTCCGTCAACCCTTGATGAGCTTAACAATCTTGGCCTTCCCTATTCGATGAATCTTCTGGGCGACGGGAAGGTTTTGTATTGCCCGTGTTTCACAGCGGCCAATTCGCGCAGCATCGAGAATTATTCCACGCCGTCATTTATGAGCACGGACAGTTCGTAGGGGGTTGTCAAATCCACCATCTTGTTCAATCCGCGCGTGGCGAATGCGGCCGGTTTCGCCGGCGGCTCGTCGGACCCGGCGACGCTCCGTGCCTATCAAAAGACGTCCGACGTTCACGGGCAGGATGTTTTTGCCACGGATTTCATGGAAGGGACCGGGGGGATGCAGTTCAACGCCGTCGCCTTTGCGCATTACCCGTCCAAGGGCTGGGTCACGCTTTTCACCGACGGCTCGGCCAAATATGTCACCAGTCCGGGCGCGTTTGCCATCGCCACCGCCAGTTCTTTCACCACCGCCCAAACGGCCCAGTCTTGCACTCAATATGACAACATTTTCACAGACCTTAAAAAGGACCAGTGACAGGGCTTGTCCGTTTGCCGACCGTTGAGAAGCTGCGGTTTGAAGGTCGGAATTTTCTTGCCAAAGCCGCCGGTCAACGGGCATTTTCCGACATGGCAGCAACGCGCAATTCCAGCTTCGACAATCCGTTCTATCAACCGGCGGACAAGTTTTTCCCTGCAAACAACAAGATCGGCCTGACGTTCGACGACATCACGCTCGCGACGCTCTATTCCGAAATCCTCCCGCGCGACACGCAGCTGGACACGCGACTCGCGGATAATCTGCATCTGCACATCCCCGCCATCTCGTCGGACATGGACACGGTGACGGAATCGCGCATGGCCATCGCGATGGCGCTCAACGGCGGTCTGGGCCTCATCCATTACAACATGCCGGAGCGGCAGCAGATCTCCGAGGTCAGCCGCGTGAAGAACCATGTCCACGGCCTGATCCAGGAACCGATCAAGGTTTCGCCGGAACAATTCATCGGCGACGTGCTGGCCATCATTGAGCAGAAGAAATTCGCGTTCGGAACCTTCCCGGTGGTTGACGAAATAGGAAAGCTCGTCGGGCTGCTGTCCGGCCACGTCGTCAAGCCGCGTTACGCAAAGCTGAAGGTTTCGGAGGCGCTCACGCCGCGCTCGCAGGTCCACACCATCGTGCAAAAGGAACTGGGCAAGGACCCGATTGCGCGCGCCGACAAATTTTTCACCGAGCATCTCGGCATCCACAAGCTGCTCGTGGTGGACGACAAGGACAAATTGTGCGGGCTGATCACGTTGAGCGACGTGGAGCGCATCACGCTGGAACGCGCGGCGCAGTTCAAGCCCGCGCGCGATGAGAATTTCCATCTCATCTGCGGCGCGGCGGTCTCGGCCACGCGCAATGCATTCGGCGAACTGGACAAAAAAAGAATTCTTGAGCATGTCGGCGGCCTCGTCGAACGCGGCGTGGATGTCATCGCCGTTTCCACCGCGCACGGCCACACAAAGGGCGTGGGCGACACGGTGAAGGTGTTGCGCGACGCGTTTCCCAAGCTGCCGATCATCGCCGGCAACGTCACCAGCGCGGCGGGCGTGGAATATCTGGCCGATGCCGGCGCGAATGTCATCAAGGTCGGCCAGGGTCCCGGCTCCATTTGCACG
>CAYPTV010000503.1:0-2586 GCA_964413505.1 uncultured Bifidobacteriaceae bacterium
GGCGGGAATGATGACATTTGTCCTCGCAATTTTTTGCAATTCAAAAAGGCGCGCGTCCGGCACGGTGACGATGCCGACGTTTGGGTCAATGGTGCAAAAAGGATAATTGGCCGCCTCGGCCTTTCGTGTGCGCGTGACGGCGTTGAACAGGGTTGATTTGCCCACATTGGGCAGTCCGACGATTCCAGCTTTAAGCATGATGTTTAAAAAGATTTATGTTTTACCAATTGCCAGACGATGTGTGCGCCGTCAAAAAGCCCGACGATGACCAGGCAAATGCCGGAAATGTGCTGGAGGCGCAGCAGGGTGTTTTCACTGAAACGTTTGTGGCCGCGCGAGACGCCGAAGCTCAACGCACAAAACCACGTGCATGTTCCGCACGCGACGCCGGCAACGCACGCAATCTTTGCCGCGCGCGTGTCGGCGACCCAGTCGTGGAACATGAAGTGGGCGGCGAGCACAATCCATGTCAGCAGCACGCCGAGGTTTCCCATCACCCGGACAAAACCGGTCATGAACGCCGAGTGTGGACGCAATTTCTTGTCGAGCCGCACGCCGATTTTTTTCGAGGCGGCGTCGAGTTTGGTCGGCACGTCCACGGTTTGCGCGAAAAGAAATTTTCCGCCGAGGAACAAAAGGAAAACAAAGGTGAAAAGTTCCATGCACGCCTTCACGACACGGTTGTCGAAGAACGAGGAAAATCCGGTGAAAGAGATCGAACAGTAAACCGTCTCCATCGTGGCCGCGCCGAGGCCTATGAGCATGGCCCACGCAAAACCGCGCCGCGCGCCTTCGTTGATGATGGTGAGGTTGACCGGCCCGACGGGAATCGAGGAGAAAACCAGCGCGGTGACAAAACCGACGAGCGCGGCGGAAAAAATTGACGGCAGGTCGGGCATGGTCAGTTTGCGCCGTCCGGCTCGTCGTCGTCCTCCTCGATTTCACGCCGCCACGCGCGCGAAAGGCTCGGGCGCACGAAGCCATAGACCAGATACGCGGTGAAAAACGCGGGCAGGACGTAGTAAAGGATTTTTTCCTGCAAAATCAAAATGCAGCCGACGAACAGCGCGCCGCCGATTATTTTCAGAAAAGTCGTGGTCGAGCGCAGGCCGAGCGACTTGAAGCTCGGATAGCGAACCGTGCTGACCATCATTGCGGACAAGAAAATGAGGACGACGGCGATCAGATAATTCCAGTGGCCGAGGCTTTTCTCCTTTTCGTTGAAATGGATGATGAGCAGCGTGAGCGAGGCGACAAGCCCTGCGGCGGAGGGAATTGGGAAGCCGAGAAAGTCCTTGTTCGCGCTGCTGCTGGGCATCGCGGCGAGACAATTGAACCGCGCCAGCCGGAACGCGCCGCACAAAAGATAAATCGAGGCGATGAACCAGCTCACCTCGTTGAACTGCGGATAATCGCTGAACGCATCGCGCAGCACGACGCGTTGCACGAGAAATGCGGGCGCGACACCGAAAGAAATCAGGTCAGCAAGCGAATCGAATTCTCGCCCGAACGGACTTTCGACGCCGCCCATGCGCGCGACGCGGCCGTCGAACAAATCAAAAATACAGGCGAGCAGGATGAAGGCGAGCGCGAGCTTGATCTGGCCGAAATACTCGAAGCTGTTCGGGTCGGCCTCGACGATTTTTGTGAGCGCGACGAAGCCGCAGAACAAATTTCCCGCCGTCAGCAGGTTCGGCAGAAAATAAATTTTCAGCCTGGCGTCCGAATCTTCGGGCGGCGGATTTTGGATTGGCTCGTTCATTTTAGTCGAAGGAAGCAATCACGGTTTCCCCGCCGATGACTTTGTCGCCGGGCTGCACCTTGATTTTGGCCCGCTTCGGCAGATAAACATCCACGCGCGAGCCGAACTGGATCAAGCTGATGCGTTCGCCCCGCTGGACGGCGTCATTTTGCGAAATCCACGGGACGATGCGGCGCGCAATCAGGCCGGCGATGAGGCGGACGCCGATTTTTTCGCCGGCCGGCTCGGCGGAATCAATTCCGATGAGGACATTTTCGTTGAACTTCGCCGAGTCGGCGCTCAACGCGTTGAGATAAAGGCCGGGCGTGTGTTTGAAAAATGCGACGCGGCCTGTGACCGGCGCGTTTTGGACGTGGATGTTGAACACGGAAAGAAAAATGGAAATACGCTGGCATTCGCCGCCGATGAAATCATTTTCGGTCGTGGTGTCAACCGCGTCCACCTTGCCGTGGCCGGGCGAGATGACGAGGTTCGCGCCGGTGGGCGTCATCGGGTCGGGATCGCGGAAAAAAATTAATAACGTGAACAGCGCGAAGACAACCCACAGGCCGAACAGCGCGCCGGAAAATCCCAGCACGAAAGAGCCGATGATTTTGCCCAGCCACGCCGCCGCCAGCAGCAGCAGGACCGCCGCGAGCGCGAGGCCGACGAGCTTGATGCCGGCCAACGAGGCTTTTCCAGAGTGTTTCACGCAGGCATGGTAAAAATTTTACACGACACTTGCAATTCGGCATTTTGAGTGCAATTTGAAACCCGCCGCAAAACCAGCGCGGCGGATTGAAACTGAAATCAAAACTACGGAAAAATTATGTCATTACACACAC
>CAYPTV010000504.1:0-2579 GCA_964413505.1 uncultured Bifidobacteriaceae bacterium
GCGCGGCGCGAAACATCGAGGAAGGCGGCTCGCTCACGATCATGGCGACGGCGCTTGTGGACACCGGCTCACGAATGGACGAAGTCATCTTTGAAGAATTCAAAGGCACGGGCAACATGGAGGTGCATCTGGATCGCGCGCTGGTTGACCGCCGCATTTTCCCGTCCATCAACATCGAGCGTTCCGGCACGCGCAAGGAGGAACTGCTGTATCATCCGGACGAATTGAGCCGCATCGTCCTGCTGCGCCGCGCGCTCACCGGCGTTCCGCCCGTCGAGGCGATGGACCTGCTTTTGGGCAAGCTCAAAAAGAACAGGAGCAACATCGAATTCCTGCTGGGCATGAGCGTGGCTTGAAGCCTTGAATTGACAGGGATCATTTGGGCTGATGCGTGTTTGCGGGCAGGATGCCGCGCCTTGTTTTCATCGTGCGGCGCGGCTTGCCGGCGGAGCGTTGGAATTAGCCGGAGTGCGCCCGTCCTCGGGCGCAGCAGCGTGGTTATTTCAGACGCGCGCTAAAACACCCAAAATACCCATGCTGCTGGTTCATCCCGCATTGCTGCGTCCGGGGACGGACGCGCTCCGACAAATAATGCGCCCGCCGTCATGCCAGGGGCGCGCCTGACGACGTCAGGGGTGCGTCCGGTGACTCCGGGAGTGCGCCTGATCACGCCGGGGGCATCCCTGGCGTCAAATAATTTACCCCCGACGTGACAGGATGTATCCCTGACTACTCCGGGAACGCCCCCGACGATGCGAGGAGTGCGCCTGACATCTCCGGGGGTGCATCTTTTCCATCCGGGGACGCCCCTGACATGAAATTATGTGTCTCTGAAGTCGCCGGGGGCACATCTGACGACGCCAGATGCGCCCCCGGCGTTGACAGATGCATGGAAATCAACAGTTTGCGCATTTTGCCCCGTTTCAGGGTGCAATCTTTGCAAAACCACCAAATCCGGGTTGAATTGAAGCCGGATGAACCGCTGAAAAAATGCGCACAGGAAAATTGCCGGGGCATTTTTGAAGTCCCGGAGCGACGGACGATAACAGCCCACGGTGAAACCGTGGGCTGCTATCTGCCGCGGCTCCGACGCTGAACGCGGCAATAATTGTGTAGGAGACGACGTAAGGAGTCTCTGACTGAAGCTCGGATTTGAAATGAGTCTCGTCACCTCGACTCCTACAAAAAGCGCCGCCAGCCTGACCCGGAATGGATTGAATTGAAGACGGAGGAATTTTGGCTGGCTGCTTCTTAAGGCGTTGTGAGCCGGTAAAAACCGCTGCTGTTCGTCGGAAACAGAGTCAACTCGTTCTGCAAATTGGTGAGGTTTAACACCGGCGTGTTTGTCACACTTGACCACGAAGCGAGGTCGGAACTTTGCTGCATCACGAAATTCGTCGATGGAATAATCCATGAAAATTTGAAGCCGCTGTATGTCGGCGTGATGTTTATTTGCGGCGACGGCATCGTTTGGAAAGCATATACTCCACCACCCGAGTAAAATATTGCTATCAATCTGTTTCCGTCAGCAGACGAAGCGATGGAAATCCAATCTGCGTTAGGGGTGCTATTTTGTTCCCAAGTTATTCCTGAATTGGTTGACGTATAAATCGAGCCACCTAATGAACCTGCCGCCAATTTTGTTCCATCCGCTGAAGAAGCCACTGGATACCAGCCTATTTTCGGCGCACTGGTTAATGTCCAATTGGTTCCTGCATCTGTCGAAGCATATATACCGCCACTGCCAGCAGTTGCAACTAATTTGATACCATCCACTGAAGAGGCCACGCCGAGCCAGTTTGTATTTGGCGCATTTGCCAATGTCCAAGTAACCCCGAAATCGGTCGAGTGATAAATTCCTCCGCCAGCAATTACCGCCGCCAGTTTATTTCCATCCGCCGAACAAGCGATGGACACCCAATTTGTAAGAGGCGCGCTTGTCGCCATCCATGTGCTGCCTGAATTTGTTGATGCGTAAATTGGACCCGGATTATAAGGTGATCCTGCGGCGATTATTTTTGTTCCGTCTGCCGAAGACGCGAGGCAATACCATTCAATATTGGTAGGGGCTGTTGTTTGTATCCATGTGTTTCCTGAATCTGCCGAAACATATATCGGACTAACATTGCCTGTCCCAGTTACCGCGACCAATTTTGTTCCATCTGCTGATGAAGCTACGACTCCAAATAAGTAGGGGCTGTTTGAAATCCAGGCAAGTCCTGAATTTGTCGAGATACAAGTTTCATTCGGATAAACCGTGCCGACGACGATTAATTTGGCTCCATCTGCCGATGACGCAACACAATTCCAATTCTTATTGGGCGCACTGGTCTGCGTCCAAGTCTGGGCGCAGGCAAAATTCAAGCCGCTACAAGCAGCCGCAATCAGTAACAGAATTCTTATCGTTTTCATCATCATTGTGGTTGGCTGTTTTTAATTAACTTTCCCTCGGCCGTTTGACGGTGACTTCAATCGCGGCCTTGTTCTTGGCGATCATGTTGGCGGGCAGGATGCCGCGCCAGAATACGTTCGGGTAAATCACCGCGCCGCGTCCGAGGATGCTGCCGGGATTCAGCACG
>CAYPTV010000505.1:0-2576 GCA_964413505.1 uncultured Bifidobacteriaceae bacterium
CAAGACCGGCGACGATCAACATTTTGCCTTTGGCATCGTCCAGCGTGTTGACCGTTTCAAAAGAGACCTGCTTGTCCTTCAATGCAGCGATTATTTTACCAATGCCGTGCTGCGCTGGCTGGCCGGGCACCGAATCGGCGATGATGGAAACAACTGGCGGTGGCGCGATTGTTTCCGCATGCACGCCACCAGTCATTAACGCTAAAGCAATGATGATCCTTAAACACGAATAGCGCGGCTTCATTGAACTGGTTTTTGTCGAAAGGGTGATGAGTTTACTTCGCCGCGCGCGATTCAAGGGGAGACAGATTATTGAAATTTCTTGCGAGACACGATAACTGGGCTTCCTTTCATGAGTTTTAGGGCAACTCTAACAGATAAAAACTTTGCGGCGAATTGGTGTTCACGGTGTTGGTAAAATTGAAATTGCCGTTGGTGTCGAACTGGTTTGTCGTCAAGAGTGTCCAGTTAGTCAACGGAGTAACAAGGTTGGTAGAAGCCAGCAGATAGAAATTCGCACTGGCCACGCCACCGCTGCCGGACAACGACAGGCCACCGGGAGAAATCGAAATGGTGCCGATGACCGGCTTGGCGTTGACAACCACCGATAATACACCGCTTGTGTTCAATGCGCCGGTATTCCAGCCCAGCCCGGCGGATAAACTTGGAAGGTTAAAACTCGAAAAGGAACCGGAATATCCCGCCGCGTTGAACAGTTTGAAGCTATCGCCAGCGGCGAAAGCGGTCCCACCGACATTGGTTACGTTCAATGTGCCGGCCTGGGACAATGTGCCTGAAACATTCACGGCATTGTTGGTGAGCGGTGAATGCTCAATTTGCATAAAGGTCGTGCTCCCGCCGGCCAGTGTCAGGTTGTTGCTGATGGTCAGTGTGCCAAGCGGATTGCCCGGTGAAAGAGCGCCGCCGTAATTGACCGTGACCGCGCCGGAAATAATCCCGTTGCCGCCCAGCGTGCCGCCGCTTGCAACCGTGACCGAGCCTGAACCGCTGCCGCTGCCAATCAGGTTGTTGACGAGGAGGATGCCGCCGCTGATGATGGTGCCGCCGCTGTAAGAATTGGTGCCGGTAAGGGCCAAGGTTCCCGTGCCGACTTTGATGAGCGAAGTGACGCCTGAATTTCCGATGTAGCCTGCAAAGGTGTTTGTCGTGTTTTTAGCCCCGATGCGCCAGGTGGGATTGATTGACGCGCCATTGCCCGCACCGATGAACGCGCCGCTGGCACCGCCGAGTTCGCCGATGTCGGTCGTCTGACCACTGGCATTGATATTATCAAGCGTCACGCCGCTGTTCAGATAAATGGCCGCGTTCGCGTAACCGTAAGGATTGTCGATGCGAAAATCACCCGTGCCGCTACGGGGACTGACATTGATCTGGCCGGTGAAGGCCGACCAATCGCCGCTCAACAAACCGCGCACATAATCCACGGTGACGTTCAACGTGCCGCCGCCGGTGAGCCTGCCGGTCAGACCGCTTCCGGCGATGCGCGCCGGGCACAGCAAGGTGCCGGTCTGGCCGGAGGGGACGACCAGATCATTCGTCAAAACGCCCCAGTAAGTGCCGTTGTTCCCTCCATAACCATTAAGTTGCGCTGTGCCGCCCATCAAAGTGATAGGGCCGGTGCCCCAAGCTCCATCATTGACAATATTTGCCGCACCGTTGGGAACAATGATGGAACTGTTGCTGATGATGGTGCCACCAGAGTAATAATTGGTATTGTTCAAGGTCAGTGAACCGGAGCCGGTTTTAACGAGGCTTGCGCTGCCGGAAATTCCCGAGTTGCCGCTGATTGTGTAGTTGATGGTGGAATTGGTGAACGTGACGGAGCCGGGAGATACGGCGCTGTTGATGATGACGCTGGTGCTGGTGCCCGAATTATTGAAGAGCACGCTGTCGCCGTCGGCATAAGCCGTGGGGGTGATGCCGTTGAGCCAGTTGGTGGTCGTGGTGTCCCACGCCGAACTGGCCGAGCCGGTCCAGACCAGACCAAGAATCACCACAATGCTGGGCGTTGCGCTCGCCTCCGGGGAATTGCCGCTGGCGCCACCCGGGCCGTTGGCAACGACGACATAATAATAGGTCGTGCCATTGTTGAGGTTGGTGTCGGTGTAACTTGTGCCGGTGATTCCCGTGACATGCGTCGTCTCGCTGCCGCTGCTCAAGCCGCGTTTGACGGTATAGCTCGTCGCGCCGGAGGATGATGGCCAATTCAACAAAATCTGCTGGTCGCCGGGCGTGGCTCCGAGGCTGGCCGGAGCCGACGGTGCGGTGCTGACAACGGCGGAAGCACTCGAAACGCCGCCGGCGTTCATCGCAACAACCTCATACGCAAAAAACGTATTGGTGCTCAGGTTGGCGTCCGTGTATGTGGTGGTGGTCATGCTCTGGATATAATTGCCAGGAAAGTTGAACGGGCCGTTGGTGCTGTTGGCGCGATAAAGAATGTAACCGACCGCCCCGCTCACCGGCGACCAGGTAATTGTCGTGGACTGATTGGAACTGGTTATGTTGTCGGTGAGCTGGACATTGGCGGGTGGTGTTGCCGGGGGTGGCGGCAC
>CAYPTV010000506.1:0-2551 GCA_964413505.1 uncultured Bifidobacteriaceae bacterium
ACCGTGCGGCTCACGGCAGGCGACAAAACGGTTTTGGAAGAAAACATTTCCATCAATCCAGCCAAGCCCTACACAAATCAGGTCGCCGTTCCCGCCGGCATGGATGAACACGACGTGCGCGTCTCGCTTTCCGTAGATGACCGCGAACTCGTCGCCTATTCGCCGGTGCGCCTGACGCCCGTGCCGCGGCCCGCAATTGTCACGCCGCCGCCTGCGCCGGACACATTCACCAACGATGAGGAACTTTATCTCGCCGGACTGCGCATTGACCAGTTTCACGATCCGAAGCTGGACGCCGATCCGTATTGGGACGAAATCTTGAAGCGCGATCCCGGCGACACCGAGGCGAACACCGGCCTTGGCATCCTCGACTTGCGCAACGCGAAGTTCGCCGAGTCTGAACAGCATTTCCGCAAGGCGCTGGAACGGCTCACCGCGAAATACACCACGCCAAAAAATGCCGAGCCGCTCTACTACCTGGGCGTCGCGCTCGCGGCGCAGGGAAAAACCGACGAGGCCTTCGACGCCTTTTACAAGGCTGCGTGGAGCCAGGAATGGAAATCGCCCGCATATTTTTCGCTCGCGGAAATCGCCTCGGCGCGCGGGGATTTCGCCGCCGCGCTGAAATATGCAAATAGCTCGCTCGACGCCAACGCGCTCAACGTCCGCGCCTACGGTCTGAAAATTTCTGCGCTCCGCCATCTTGGCCGTGTGAAAGAAGCGGAAGAAGTTCTCAAATTTGCGCAGAGCAAGACCGACCCGCTCGACGTCCGTCTCATGACCGAGCAATGGCTTCTTACCCGCAACAAATCCGTCGCGAGCCAGTTGTTCAAAACGCTCAATGCGTTTCCCGCCACGGCGCAGGAAATTGCCGCCGAATTTTTCGATGCCGGCCTTTGGAGCGACGGCGGGGAGGTTCTCGCGCAATCCGCCGCCGCCGCGCCCGACAAAAACAAAATTTCGCCGATGGTTTATTATTACCTCGGCGGCTTCGCCGAAAAACTCGGCGACACCACGAAAGCCGCCGATTATCGCAAACAGGCGATGGCGCAATCGCCGGATTATGTTTTCCCGTTCCAATCCGAAGCCATCGGCGTGCTGCGCCGCGCGATGGCCGCGAATCCTTCGGACGCCCGCGCGCCTTATTATCTTGGCAATCTGCTGTTCGACTGGCAGCCGAATGAAGCCGTTGCGCTTTGGGAAAAATCCGCCGCGCTCGATCCGAACTTTTCGATCGTCTGGCGCAACCTGGCGCAGCCTTGGTCGCACAAGGATGACGACGCGTCGCGCGCGAAGGCAATTTCATATCTGGAAAAAGCCGTGGCGTTGCCGAATCCTTACCCCGATCATTTTGCCGAACTTGATTCACTTTACCAAGCCGCCGGCGCGCCCGTGGAAAAACGGCTCGCGCTGCTGGAACAAAACCAATCGGTCGTGATTCAGAAAGACGAAGGCCTGGCGGCATTGATCAGCCTGAAAACTTTTACTGGAAAACCCGATGAAGCCATCGCGCTGCTGGAAGGCCGGACGTTCAGCCTTTGGGAGGGCGGCACGCGCTTCAACACCGGCGAAACCTGGGCGGACGCGCACCTTGTCCGTGGCTTGCAGCGTTTCAACGCGAAGAAATTCAGTGATGCGGTCGCAGATTTCAATGCCGCGCTCCAGCCGCCGGCAAATTTGCGCGCCGAACAGCCCGGTGGCTCGCTTCAGTCGGAACTCGCCTACTGGATCGGTTGCGCGAACGAGGCGCTCGGCAATCAGGAACAGGCCCGCCAGTCGTGGACAACCGCGACAATCACGAACGCGCCGACCGCAGGCAATCGTCGTGGCAACCCGTTCGCAGCCCGTGCCTCGCGATATTTTCAAGCGCTCGCGTTTCAGAAACTCGGCCAGGACGACAAGGCTGAACCGATTTTCCACGAACTCGTGGACGCCGGAACCGCCGCGCTCAATTCCACCGGCGATGACACGCCTTCGTTTGGAACGCCGCAGCCCGCGAACTTGCGCACCGCAAATGCCCATTACATTACCGGTCTCGGCTATGCGGGTCTCGGTGAAAATGAAAAAGCCCGCGTGGAATTTTCCGCCGCACTCGCGGTTGAGCCTGATCATTTGGGCGCAAAGACCGCTCTGGCCTTTGGCCAACCCTGACTTTCATGCCTGCAAAGACAAGAAATAATTTCGCATTCACCATATTACTCGCTGCGTTTCTTTTTTCCAAAGGCGCGCTGGCGGCTGACATATTTGCCGCCGTTCCGGAAGCGCTTCAGCAACTGGTCAACAGCAACGAAATTCCCGGCGCGGTCGCGCTCGTCGCCACGAAGGATCGCGTGCTGCATCTGTCGGCGGTGGGCGTAAGCGATCTGGCGACGGGCCGGAAGCTGAAGACGGATGATGTTTTCTGGATCGCGTCCATGAGCAAGCCAATGACTTCAGTGGCCGTCGCGCTGCTCGCGGACGATGGCAAATTGTCCTTCGATGATCCGGTGGAAAAATATCTGCCGGAATTTCGCGACCTGTGGGTGGCTGGCGAGCAGACGGCGCAGCAGCG
>CAYPTV010000507.1:0-2550 GCA_964413505.1 uncultured Bifidobacteriaceae bacterium
ACCGAAAACTCCTCTTTGCCGACCAGTTTTTGGTCCCACAAATAGCGCGAAAAAATCCGCAGGCCGTTCCCGCTCTTCTCCGCCTCGCTGCCGTCGGGGTTGAAAATGCGCAGTCCGAACTCCGCCTTTTTCGTCGGCAGCGGTCCGAGCAAAATTCCGTCCGAGCCGACGCCGAAATTTCTGTGGCAGATTGTTTTGACCTCGTCGGTTGTCGGCGGCGACGGAAGATTTTTCGGGTCAATCACGATGTAATCGTTTCCGAGCGCGTGATATTTGGAGAATGAAAATCGCATGAACGGAAAGATACCTTTTCGCGTCCAAAGAGCAAAACGAGAATGAGCGCGGGATATGATTTTTCCTTGAAAAATGGCAGCCAGCAAAAAGGCGAAGGCAAATTGACTTCGAATATTGCGCCCGCGGCGCAAGCCGGGAAACCTGCCCGGCGTTTAATATCAAAGGCAACTTGAGTGCTAGGAATGGATCAAGGCTTTGGGGAATGCCTGGAAACGTCCAGAAAGGACTGCGGAAACGAAAAAATGATGGTTTTTTGAATTTTTGGGCTGTTTTTATGAAAATTCGGGGGTTCCCAACCATTCCGGGGTTTCCCGGAATGATTTGGGGAACTCCCGGAATGATTCCGGCAAACCGTAAAATGATTCTCCGAACCCCCGGAATGACCGGGGGAAATCCCCCAATGGTTGGGGGAAATGCCGGAATCGTCGGGGGAAACCCCGGAATGATTCCGCGAACTCCCGGAATCGTTCCGGGAAACCGTAAAATGATTCCGGGAAACCGGAGAACCATTCCGGGAAACCGAAGAATGTCCCGGCGAAACGGAAACAGGATGCTGGAAACGTGGAGAATGCCCCCGGCAAAACCCGGCTTGTCCTCGGGAACGGGAGGAATCTCCTGACAAAACCGTCAAATGCCGCCTGGAATTTTGAAAATGTTGTCGGCAACGCCCGGCTTGAGTCCGGAAGCGCGGAAAATGTCTTGGATAAACCGTTTCGCGCCGCCGGGAACTGAAAAAATGTTATGAAGAAACCGAAACACACGGGCGGGACACCCTTGCCGCCACCGATTAAAAACTTTTCAACGGGCCGGAAAATCTGCAAATTATGCGCGTGTTGACTGAAAGTGAATCGAGGGTTCAACCGGCGCAGCCGCCTGCAACGAGCCAGTTCCAATCCCAATTTGCAAAGGAATTGGAGACCGCCATCCTGCGGTCGCAGGAATTTCTTCTCGGCGAACAAAAGCCGGACGGCTATTGGAACGGCGAGCTGATGGTGGATTCCACGCTCGTTTCCGACACGATCATTTATCATCACTGGAACGGAAAAATTGACCGCGAATGGCAGCGCAAGGCGGTTCACCACATCTTCTCGATGCAATTGCCGGACGGCGGCTGGAACATTTATTACGGCGGCCCGTCGGAGGTCAACGCCACCATCAAGGCTTACCTTGCGCTGAAGCTTGCCGGAGTGCCGGTGACCGATCCGCGAATGTTGAAGTCGCGCGAAGTCGCGCTGCACTTCGGCGGCGTGCCGAGGATGAACACGTTTTCCAAACTGTATCTCGCGCTCATCGGTTTGTATCCGTGGGAATATGTGCCGACGATTCCGTGCGAGGTGCTGCTGCTCGGCAAATGGTTTGGCGTGGAATTCTGGGACATGAGCAACTGGTCGCGCGCGATGCTCGTGCCGCTGGCCATCATCAACCATTTCAAGCCGACTCGCCCTGTGAAGGTGAACCTGGACGAGCTTTACCCCGAAGGCGTCCACGAACGCGACCTCGCGCTCGCGCCCGACCCGGAAAAAATATCGCTCCGCAATTTTTTCCTGTGGCTGGACCGGCTGCACAAGTTCGCCGAGTGGTTTGCCGAGCACAAAATCCATCCGTTCCGACAAACTGCGCTGAAAAAATGCGAGAGCTGGATGCTCGAACGCTTTGAAGGCACGGACGGTTTGGCCGCGATTTTTCCGGCGATGCTAAATGCGCTCATCGCGTTGAAAGCCTTGGGTTATCCCGACGATCATCCGCAAGTTGTCCGCGCCGCGCATGAGCTGAAAAAACTGGAGCATGAGACAAAAGATTCCGTCCGCATCGAGCCGTGTTTTTCCCCGGTATGGGACACGGCGATTGTCCTGATCTGCCTGCATGAATCGGGCATTTCCGAAAATCATCCGATGATGAAGAAAGCCGCCGAGTGGCTGATTGAAAAGGAGATCCGTTTTCGTGGTGATTGGATTCACAAAAACCCGGCGAATGTCGAACCG
The DNA here is from genome assembly GCA_964413505.1 of uncultured Bifidobacteriaceae bacterium. Taxonomy (GTDB): domain Bacteria; phylum Verrucomicrobiota; class Verrucomicrobiia; order Limisphaerales; family UBA11358; genus UBA11358. Next base: position 2,277 of record CAYPTV010000507.1, read on the forward strand.
AGCGGCTGGGTTTTCGAGTTTAACAACAAATGGAATCCCGACGTGGACGATGCCGCGATGGTGCTGCTGGCTCTGCGTAGAATTCCCACGGACAATCCGCAGAAGCGCGACGAATGTTTCCGGCGCGGCCTGAAATGGATGATGACGTTCCAATGCAAGGACGGCGGATGGGCGTCGTTCGACAAGGATTGCACGAAAAACATTTTGGAAAAAGTTCCGTTCGCCGATCACAACGCCATGCTCGACCCCGAATGCGCCGACATCACCGCGCGCA
>CAYPTV010000508.1:0-2548 GCA_964413505.1 uncultured Bifidobacteriaceae bacterium
ATCTTCGAGAAAGCCGGACAGCATCAGCCGCTCCGGCGCGGCGTAGAGCAGGCGATATTCGCCCTGATGCAGACCGCGCAGGCGTTTCCGCGACTCATCGGCGGCGAGCGAGGAATTCAAAAACGTCGCCGCAATGCCGCTGGCTTGCAGTGCGTCCACCTGGTCTTTCATCAGCGCGATGAGCGGCGAGACGACCACGGTCAGGCCGTCGCGGGCGAGCGCGGGAAGCTGGAAGCAAAGCGATTTGCCACCGCCGGTCGGCAGCAGGGCGAAGACGTCCCTGCCCGCCAGCGAATCGCGGATGATCTCTTCCTGCAGCGGGCGGAACGAAGTAAAGCCAAAGTATTGTTTCAGGAGCGGGAGCAGGTTTGGCATGGCGGATTTCACTCTTGGAAAAATATGGTAGGGACGCTGGAGTTCAAGCTTTAGCTTGGCGTCATCATGAATCCGCCGTAGCAGCCGACGTAAGGACGTTCTAACTTTTCTATTTATGTCAGAGCCTCCTGACATGGCTGCTACAAAGCTCGCCTTCATCCGCCAGTGAATTGTCATCAAGCGGTTGGCGGCAGCGGCGCGATAGGATTCGGTTTCGGTTTTAACCCATCGGCGTAGGGATTGCCGGATGGTAGCCCGCAGGTGAACCTGAGCCGGCATTTGGTTGGACACTTGAGAAAGTGGCACCTGTCCGGACTTTTGAAAACGATGATTTTACCAGTTGCGGTATTTCTGCTGGTTCTGCTGGAGCCTGTTCAGACGGAATTTCACGCCGTCGCCGCCGCTTTTTCCTGCCAGCCGAACATTTTGCCGCGCTTGATGGCCTCCACGATTTGCGGCGGCACGTCGTTTTCCCATGAGACGTCGCCGGACTGGAGTTTTGAGAGCACGAGCGGCGGGAAAAGCGAGAGGTAGTCGGGGTTGTAACTTTGAATGCTGGCGATATGGCCGTTCTCCAGCAAATGCGCGTAGAGGTGGCGCAGGTGCGGCGCGACCTGGAGATTGTCGGCGGTGATGATTTTTCCATCGGCGGCTTCACGGATCCAGATGCCGCTCTCGCCCTGCGGCGAAGACGCATCGGCAAAAGTCTTTCCGGTCGCCGGATCGCGGAACGGATAGACGTAAAGTTTCGTCGCGCCCTTGAACAATCTTCCGAGCGATTCGAGCAGGCCGCCGGGAAGGTCCGCGTAAAATTTCTCGTCGAAAATCCCGCGCAAGCTCGGAATGCCCAGCGCGATGCCCTGCATTTTTTGCGTGTAACGCGAGAGATATTGGACGAGACGGTAGTAGCGGCCAAAATTCGAGATCAACACCGTCTTGCCCAGCGTGCGCAGCAGGTCAACGCGGTCGAGAAAATCCTTGTGCGCGAGCGTGGCGTCGTCCAGCACGCTGTGCAGCGTCATTTCCATGAGGATGACCGGCTCCTCGCCTTTCATCTCCGGCTCGCGCAGAAACTGTTCGCGCGCGCGCTCCAAGATGTCCAGCGTCGTCTTGGTGATGGGCCGGTAGCTGCCGCGCTCCACGAGCACGGGCTTGTTGAAAAGCACCTCGCCAGGGATGACGACCTCGCCGTCGCAGGTGAACATCGCGGCGTCGGCAAGTTCCTGCTGCACGAGCTGCAAGGCCATCAGCCGGTTGTCCACGCCGGTGAACCGCGGGCCGGAAAATTTGACCATGTCCACCTCGATCCGCTCGCGCGAAAGGTCGTCCATGAGCGACGTGATGACGGTTTCAGGCTCGTTGAAATTGTAAAACGCGGCGTGAACCAGGTTGACGCCGATGATGCCCAGCGCCTCCGCCTGGCGGATGGTGTGCTTTTCGATCGTCCGCACATGGATGATGATTTCCGACGGCGCCTCGTGCGGCTGCGTCTGGAATTTCATGCCGAGCCAGCCGTGGCCCTCGTCGCGGCGAGTCGTGACGGTGTCGGCGAAGACAAAGAAGGTGCATTTGTCGCCGCGCGTCTTGTCGAGGCGCTGGAGCAGCAGGTTGAACTCGTAATCCAGCATCGCCTGGAGGCGCTTGCGGCTGACGTAACGGTCCGCCGTGCCATAAATCGCGTCGCTCACCGCCATGTCATAGGCGGAGATGGTCTTGGCCACCGTGCCGGACGCCTTGCCGGCCTGGAAGAACCAGCGGGCGACCTCCTGGCCCGCGCCGATCTCGGCGAACGTGCCGTATTTTTTGGCGTCCACGTTGATCTGGAGCGCCTTCTGGCCGGTGTTCAATTTCTCGTCGGTCATAAAAATCTCCCGCGCGCACACGATACGCAAAAATCCCGGCGGGTTCAATGGCGTTGTGCCGGGAAGAAATCAGACTCTGCCAAATTTATCGTGGCGGCTTCCGGCGGAAAGCCGGGCAACAGGCATTCTGAACAAATGCGGGGGGTGTTGGTGCCGATGAATTGAACCCGAATTATGCAATCATCAACGGGGATGGCCCCTGACAGAGTGTTAGTGTGTCCCAAAGCGTGGAAAAACGGCGTTGCAGCCCTAAAAAAGCGGGATTATCCAGATGACAAACAAATGGGTTAAAATTGGTAGGGCGGGCAGTC
>CAYPTV010000509.1:0-2544 GCA_964413505.1 uncultured Bifidobacteriaceae bacterium
ACGGCGAGGATGTGGCGGTGATCAATGTTTCAGCCGTTGACGCGCAAGGCCGCGAAGTTCCCACGGCCGACAATCTCGTGAAGTTTGAAATAACTGGCGCAAAAATCATCGGCGTCGGCAATGGCGACTCGAGTTGCCACGAATCTGACAAAGGCAACGAGCGTAGTCTTTTCAATGGTCTTGCCCAAGTCATCATCCAAACTAAAATTCCGGGCCAGATAAAACTCGCTGCCAATGCCGACGGCCTGCAATCTACTACGCTCACATTGTCGTCCAAGGCGGTTAAGTTGCGCGCAGCGTTGCCATAGTCAAAGAAATGGAGGCGCAAAAAAATTTCATCGTTCCGCCTTGCTCGCTTTGTCAACCGCCACGGCGGCAAGAATCACAAACCCCTTGACGACTTGCTGCCAGAACGGCGACACATCCAGCAGAAAAAGTCCGTTGTTCAAAACACCGATGATCAGACAGCCGAGCACCGTGCCGAGAATCGAGCCGCGTCCGCCGCTCAAGGACGTTCCGCCGATGACGACCGCCGCAATAGAATCCAGTTCATAGCCAAGGCCGGCTTTCGGATCTGCCGCATCGAGCCGGGCTGTGACAATCAGTCCCGCAACCGCCGCCAGCGCGCCGCCGAGCGCATAAACCCAGATTTTTATGCGGTTCACGTTCAGGCCGGAAAATGCCGCCGCCTTTTCGCTGCCACCAACGGCATAAATGTATCGCCCCAAAATCGTGCGCCGCGAAATGATAACAAAAATCACAACGAGCGCGGCTGAAATCCAAACCGCCATCGGCACGCCGCAAAATATTCCCGCGCCGATAAAGCCGAATTGCGGGCCGAGATCAGTGATGGGAAACCCGCCCGTCCACAGCATCGTCAGTCCGCGCGCTATGCTCAACATTCCCAGCGTGGCGACGAACGGCGGCAGTTTGAACCGCGTGATGGCGATGCCGTTAAAGCAGCCGAGCATGAATCCGGTGAAAATTCCCGCGACGATTGCGCCAAACGGCGTGAATTGCAGCACGACGCCAAAAGCCTTCAGCGCCAGTCCATTTTTTAACAAGCCTGCCGCGAATGCGCCCGCAAACGCCAGAATCGCGCCGACGGACAAATCAATTCCGCCCGTGAGAATGATCAGCGTCATGCCGATGGACAGGCAAAGGTTGACGGAAATTTGCAGCAGGATGTTCCGGCCGTTGGCGAACGTGAGAAATTTGTCCGACAGCACCGTCAACGCAATGACCATCACCGCCAGCGCGATGAGCGACTGGGAGCGCTTCAGCAATTCTTTGGAATTTGCATTCATTGGACTTCGGCTTGGATGGGCACGACGTGCAGCGGATGCAAATCCGCGGACTCGTCGTCCACTTCCGCGCAGCCGGCAAAGGAAATTTTCGCGCCAACCTTTGTCTCGCGCAGCTTCGGCAGGACGCGCTGGCCAACAATCTTGTTCAACGCCGACGCGATGTCATTGAAATCCTGCGAATCGGGATAATCGCTTGCACTCAACAAGCCCGTGCCGTCGCGCAGTGTGTTGCCGAAAATCAAGCCGGTTTCCAGGACAATTTCCGCGTTAGTCGCATTCTCTGAAACGCCAACGGAAATTTCATCGCCGGAAATGGAAATAACTTTTCCTGCGCCGCGCAAAAAATAAATATAGCTGTCGCCCATACCAAGGCTGCGAGCGTAGTTTGTTTTCGCCGCTGCCGGATCCGCCCGGATCGCAGGCAATAATTTTTCGGCTGGAACAGCCTTGTCAATTGATGGAAGTAATTTCTCCGACCAGAAAACATCCGAGAATTGCGCGGCGTCAAAAATCCTTGCCGATTTCTCCGCCAGCGCGCGTTTCAGCGACACGACGTGAAAAAGCGGAAACAGCCAGCAAAGTCCCCCGGCTGCGCCGATCAATGCCGTTATCGCAATTGCGCGTCGCATTTATTTTTTCCCGTAATCGCCGTATTTGCCCACGTTGTCTTTCGTCACGAGATCAACTTTCACGGGGATCTTCTGGTTAAAATCGCGTTTGCCCTGGATGTATTCGTCCGCATATTCAGCCGCCGTGCGCGCCATCAATTTCGGGAACTGCATTCCCGTCGCGGTGATTTTGCCTTCGGCAATCAGCTTCACCACGTCGTCTGCGCCATCAAAGCCGAACACTTTAACCTGCTTCTCTTTTCCAGCGGCGACCAATGCCTGATACGCGCCCATCGCCATGGCGTCGTTGCCACAGAAAACCGCAGTCAAATCCGGGTTCGCCTGCAAAATGGATTCCATGACCTCCAGCGCTTTCGCGCGGTCAAACTCCGCGCTCTGCTGGGCGACCATTTTCAAGCCGGGATAATTGTCCACGACACTGTGGAACCCTTTGGAGCGGTTCCAAGTATTGTTATCGCCGACGATGCCAAGCAACTCGGCATACTTCCCATTTTCTCCAACCTGTTTTACAAAATACTGGCCGAGCTTCACGCAGCCGGAATAATTGTCCGACAGCATCTGCGCCGTCGCCGCGTTCGTCGAATTGATTTCGCGGTCAATGCAGAAAA
>CAYPTV010000510.1:0-2534 GCA_964413505.1 uncultured Bifidobacteriaceae bacterium
GCACGCCCATCGGCGAGGAAATCCGCCACACGCTCAAGCACAGCCAGCAAAATCACGCGATGACCGCCGAGGCGGAATTGCTGCTGATGAACGCCAGCCGCGCGCAGCTTGTCCGCGAAGTCATCCGGCCCGCGCTCGAAGCCGGGGAAATTGTTTTATGCGACAGATTTTACGATTCGACCACGGCGTATCAAGGCTACGGGCGCGAACTGGATTTGCAGATGGTCAAAGCCGTGATTGACGTGACCGTCGGCGAAACGCGGCCCGACCTGACGCTGCTCTTGACGGTCTCGGCGGAAATCGCCGAAATGCGGCGCGCCATGCGCCAGTCCACCCTGCCCTTCATGCGCGACCGGATTGAGGAGGCGGACAAGAAATTTTTTGAGCGTGTCGTCATGGGTTACGAGAATGTCGCGGCGGCGGAAAAAAATCGCGTCCGAGTTTTGGACGCTTCAGGTTCCACGGAAAATGTCTGCGCGAAAATCTGGGAGGCGGTCGAGCCGGCGCTGCCAAAAGTCAGGCGCTGATGAATGCTGGATTTCAAGCTTTAGCTTGTTTTGCGTCGCAAGCCATAAACTTTGAACTCCAACTTTGCTTGCCGAATTTTTCACAGCCATTACTTTTACAGCATGATCGAAAACACGATTGGCGAGATTGAAGCGAAGATTCACGGCGCAAATTCCATCAGCGACGAGCGCAAACGCGAACTGCTCCAACTGCTCGGCACGCTTAAGTCGGAGGTCGGCGCGCTGTCCAAAACCGACGACGAACACGCCCAGAGCATCGCCGAGTTTGCAAAACTATCCGCGCACGAAGCCACGCGCGAAAAACAAAACCCGCAGTTGCGCGAAATTTCCGTCAGCGGCCTGCGCTCGTCAGTCGGGGGCTTCGAGCAGTCGCATCCCAAGCTCGTCCAAATCGTCAACAGCATCAGCAACATGCTGTCGAACCTGGGGATTTAATCAGCGTCATCCTCGTCCTCATGCTCATCCTCGAGTTTGATTTATGAGGATGACGATGAGGACAGGATGATTTTAATCTTCGCGCGGCTCCAGCTTCGCAATTGCCGCCATGATTTCGTCCGCGACTTCCTGATAAATTTCCTTCAAGCGCGGCTTGGGACAATCCTTTGCCTCGGCGCGCAATTTTTCAAAGCGCATCGGCGCGCCGTATTTCACGGCAACTTTTTTCGGGCGGGGAAATTTATGGTTTCGTCCATACGCCTCAAAAGTTCCAAACGTCCTCACAGGAATCACAACGGCGTTGGATTTGATGACCGTCAGCCCGATCCCTGAACGCGCCGGCTGGAGTTTGCCATCCTTCGTGCGCGTTCCTTCGGGAAATAAAATTATTGCGCCGCCCGCAAGCAGCCGTTCAAGAATGGCCTTTAATCCTGCCGCGCCGCCGCCATCTCGGTCCACCGGCACGGCGTTCCACGAACACAGCAGCGCGCCGATGCCGGGAAAACGGAAGAGCGATTCGCGCGCGAGATAATTGATGTCTCGGTTCAAACCCGAACCGACCAACGGGGGATCGAGAAAGCTCGCGTGGTTTGAGGCCAGAATCACGCCGCCGGTTTGCGGCACGTTCTCCGCGCCAAACACGCGCCAGCGAAAATACGTCGCAAACATCGCGCGAAAAGACGTCCAGCCGATGCGATATGACAAATTCATTTTGCCGGCAGAAGTTTGTGAATCTCTTCCAGCAGCAGCTTGCTTGTCTGTTCCGATGTCATGGCGGAATTGTTGATGACCTTCGCGCCGAGCGCGATCATCAGCGGCGCGACTGCACGCTGGCTGTCGCACTGGTCGCGCGCGGCGAGATTTTCATGCACACCGTCGGCAGCGCGGCGTGCGGAACGCTCGGCCAGCGTTGCGTCGAGGTAAAATTTGAAATTCGTCTCCGGAAAAACATTCGTGCCGATGTCGCGGCCTTCCATCACGAGGTCGCCGAACTGGATGCAATCGCGCTGTGTTTTTTTCATCCACTCGCGCACCTTCGGCACGGCGGCGACATACGCCACGGCGGCGGCAGTCTCCGGCGTGCGGATTTCCTTTTCAGGAAAATAGCCGTCCACGAGCAGTTGCACCACGCGCAGGCCGTTTTTCTCCACGCAGCACAAATCCGTTTTCCAGCGGCGGCAGGTGTTGGCGACCAGCCTGGCCTCATGCACATCCACATTTTTTTTCAGGCAATGCCACGCCAGCGTGCGATACATTGCGCCCGTGTCCACATAAACGTAGCCAAGCGCGCGGGCCACGAGCTTGGCGTTCGTGCTCTTGCCGCTCGCGCTCGTGCCGTCAATCGCAATGACAATCGGATGTTTTTTCATATTCAACTCATCCTCATCCTCATCCTCGTCCTCATGCTCATCCTCAAAATTGATTTACGAGGATGAGTATGACGATGAGAAGAATTTAATCTGCAAATAGTTCCACCTGCGATAATTTCTTTCCAGTTTTTGCATCCAAAATCGTCGCGCCCAAACCGTGCGGCGAAGGCGCGGCCAGTTTCTGGAAAAAATTCGGGAATGT
>CAYPTV010000511.1:0-2533 GCA_964413505.1 uncultured Bifidobacteriaceae bacterium
GCGGCAAGGGGAAACGTGTATTACAGGTTAATGCCGGTGGCGGCGGTGACGGGGAAGTGCATCGGGTAAAATCCATGCGTTTGGTCTCGCCCCGGCGGCGTGGTTTTGCCTTCCCCCCGGAAGTGCATCGGGTAAAATTGCCTGACGCTGCCAGCCGACATATTTTTCGTTTTGCCTTCCCCCCGGAAGTGCATCGGGTAGCGTCAATGTTAAGCGTGCCATTCGGAAGGTAAACACACTGAAATCCCTGCGACCGCAACAGCAAATATTTTTGCACAGAATCGCGCGATTTGCAGCCAAGCTCTTTGACAATTTCCAGCGCTTCCTTGGCTTCTTTTTGCTGCTTGCGCGCCCAACTGCCATAATCAAACTGTGCTTGCTGGCCAAGAAAACTTTCCGGCAAATTGTCGCGGACAAATTCTAGCGCAACGTAGGCAGGCACGCCAAAGCCGGGCAATTTTTCTTTTTCATCTCCATATTGCAATTTGTTCAAGCGCGTGGCGAATTCGCTTAAACGATGCCTGACGACAGGATCATTCTGCTCGCCAATTAAATCACGGATGGCTTTTGCCCGCTCATCGGGAGTGGAGCCAGCTCGCATGACTTGCATGGCGAGTCGTTCGTTTGGAATGTATGCCCTTTGCCATGAGTCGCCCATGCGCTCTTTGCAGAAACTTTTAATGTCATCCCGCACCAGTCCCTTTTTAAGATCGGCATCAACGGGAATTTTCATCTCCAACTCGTGTCTGAATTCATCCGGGGACAAACCGCGCAAAACAAATTCACGCAAGAGCCGTAAAGCTGGCCGCGAAAACCGGCTTCGCCCTTTTGGTTTTGGCGGTTCGACCATTATATGGGCAGGCAGCAGCTTCCCGCCTAAATCGTCTAGCAAGACACCCAGTTTCGATTCCGTCAATTCATAGCTGCGGAACAACACGTCACTAAAAATGGATGCCTTTTCCTGCTGGTTTAATTTTTCAACCGAACCGCTTTCACGCAAAACTTGTATGTTGTCAAGCTGCCCGGCAAACCATGCCACCAACTTCTCACGGCTCTGCGGCTTTCCTTTGGTCAGCTTGATTGCTTTTGGCAAACACGAATCATCCCACTTAAATTCTTTGGCAAACTTTCCCCAGGTTTTTGCTTCAACGCGATAACAAGCTGGGTCTGGAAAATCAAAAATCTGCTTGAGTTCGTCCGGCGTCAGGCTGTCCTCCTTGCCGCCGCGTGTGAAACGCAGATTTTTAAGTTTCCAAAGAAATGCGACTTCAGCGGGCAACAGACTTTCAGGCTTGGGAAGCCCATTGGTATCGAATCGAAAATGAACCGCGCAAACTTGGAAGCGTGGCAATAGGGCGCAGTCGTTGACGATGCGGTTATCAAAGCGGGGAATTTTTTGACCAAGCACGCCTTGCCAGTCATTTTCGCCACCTTCTTTCAAATCAAATTCTTTACGGAGGTCAGGATAGTATGAGGCATACGCTTTCCCTGCCGGGCCATATAGCAAATAATCCGCCTTGCCAGCCAGTGCTGGGTAATGTTTTGCCGCACCATCCACAAGCGCACGAATTTCCTTTTCTACATCCGCACGATCAAAACGCACATTCCGCGTGCTCTGCGCCTGACAATCAGTTCGTTCTTGAAAACTTTCCGGCGGCCCCGGCTTCCAAAGTCCCATTTTGGCGGCATCAAAATATGCCGGGTAGTGATACCGCGTGTCGGAAATTTCTTGTTTGAATTTTTTAGACCACGCTTCGACAGCCGCTTTATATGCCGGGTCTTTTTTAGCCAGTGCTTTATCAATTTCTTCTTCTGACCTGCCTTGACGTTTTTGTTCGCGTGCCGCCCAGGCAACTTTGCCATAGCCCCGCTTCTGAATGGCAGAATGAAACGCCTTGAAGACCTGCCACGGTTCCAGTTTTTCACCGCGCAATAATTTGATGCGAAGCAGGCACGAGGTGTAACAGGTATCATCACCCGGCGCGGGGAATTCCCGTTCCAAGCGCGGATCGCCTTTGGCGGTTTCCACCCATTTGCCTTTGGCTTTGTGCCAAAGCTCCTTGGGAATGATTTTCCCTTCTGCATCCACCTTGCCAACTTGCCGGCCTTTGAGGACTTCAATGCCGGCGTCGCGCATGACTTTTTCCAGCCATTGCTCGCGCGCCTTGTGTGCCTGCCGCGTGCGCCACATCCGGCGGCGACCGGCGGCGGTTTTGGTCTCGGCAAATTCCGCCGGGATGAGCAGGGAGGCTTTGTGCAGAAATTCGTTGCCGCGCCGCACGGCCTCGCCGATGGAGCCTTTGCCCAGGTCGAAGGCCCAGACAGTTTCATTTGAAGCCGGTTCCGGTTTTTTGTTCAGAACGTAATCTTTCGTGTCCATAATTTCTCCATTTCCCTGATTTGCAAGCTGTGCGGGGATGCTACGCCTGTGTTTCGCTGGGGGCAATAGCTTGTTTTCTGTGAGGAGTCCAGAGGTCGTGACCTTTGGCGCGGGTGCGGGCTGGCGCAAAGCCCGGCCTGTCTCCGGTGAATT
>CAYPTV010000512.1:0-2528 GCA_964413505.1 uncultured Bifidobacteriaceae bacterium
AACCGACGAATGCAGCTTTTGCAGAGCCGTGCCTTACCACTTGGCTACCCCGCCATGGGAAGAGTGAAGCTAATTTTGTTTTGCGTCTGAAGCAAGTTTAAGTTTTCAGAATGATTGCTCAATCCGCGAAGCCCAGTCGTTGCGCCGCCTCCAAAGTTCATGCGGCTTGAAAATTCCCTCCGGCATGATGATGCCAGTGATCAATTCCGGCGGCGTCACGTCGAAACCTGGATTCCGCGCGCCACTCGTCGGATTTGCCACGCGAATGTATTTCCGCTTTCCGCTTTCCGCTTTCCGCTTTTCTTCAATCCCCCACGCGCCTAACACTTCGTCTTCGCTTCGCTCTTCAATCGGAATTTCAAACCCATTTTTCAAATTCCAATCAATTGTCGAAAGCGGAATGGCGACGTAAAATGGAATCTTGTGACGCGCGGCCAAAACAGCTTTTGTGTAAGTCCCGATTTTATTTGCAACCTCGCCGGTGCGTCCAAGCGTCCGGTCGCTGCCAACGATGACCAGATCAATCTCGCCGCGCTGCATCAAATGTCCGGCGGCATTGTCGGCGATGATTTGATGCGAAATTTTTTGCTGCGCGAGTTCCCAGGCCGTCAAAGTCGCGCCTTGCGAGCGCGGACGGGTCTCGTCGCAGAAAACATGAAATTTTTTCCCGGCAGCCTGCGCGGCATACATCGGAGCGGTCGCTGTTCCAACATCCACGAACGCCAGCCAGCCGGCGTTGCAATGCGTCAAAATTTTCATCCCGTTGCGGATCAATTTCGCGCCGTGCCTGCCGATTTCTTCGCAATGGCGGACATCTTCATTTGCAAATTCCTCGGCGGCGGCGAGGGTGAGGGATTGCTTTTCTGCGATGGTTTTGCCGCGCGCCATTTCGCGCCGCACGTCGTTCATGGCGTTGACGGGGTCAACCGCCGTCGGCCGCGCGGATTTCAAAGTTTGATAAACGATTTCAAAATGCGCGGAGAATTTTTTCAAATCATTTCCGCAAAATGCAAGCGCGCCCTGAGCGAGGCCGTAGGCCGCCGTCGCGCCGATAGCACCTGCGCCGCGAACAATCATGTCACGGATGGCGGCGGCGGTTTCGCGGAAATTTTTTGCGGCGACAATTTTGAATTCGTGCGGAAGCAATCGCTGCTCGATGAGCAGGACGGAATTGTGCGCGCGGTCAAATGTGACTGTGCGATAATGCTGAGTGCGTCCGCGGATGGTGACGTTCATGAAAAGATAAAACCACGAATGGGTTCGAATTTACACGATTATTATTGAAACGGAAAATTTCAGCCGGCTTTCCATTCGCGTAAATCCACAGTTGAAAAAATCAACGTGCTTTGTTTTTCATCCGCTGGATTATCGCTTTGATGTCATCGTAGGCTGGTTGCTCGCGGAATTTCTTCAAGTCCGGGTCTTTGGCGAGCCATGCAAAATCGCGGTAGCCGAGGCTCAACGCCCTTTCCAGCGCGAGCGCGGCGCGGTCGAACTGGTCGGTGAGGGAATAGCTGCACGCGAGGTTGTAAAAAACCAGCGCATTTTCCGGGTCGAGACGCGCGAGGCGTTCGTCCACTTTCAAGCCTTCGTTGAAGCGGCCGCGTTGCGTGTAGTGGTCGCCGAGAAGCTGGAGCGCGTCCACATAATCCGGGTCGCGGCGGACGATTCCTTCCATGAATTCGATCCGCGTGTCGAGGTCTCGCTGTATTGCACGGCTTGCTTTTCTTCTGGCACTGTTTTTTAACGGCATACGATGCGGCGAAATTGGACAACCTTGGCGGCCAAGTCAAGCAGCGGAATGTGAAAAACTTTTTGTGGCGTTTTTCCCCGGCTTGCTACAAAAATATGGGTGGCTTTCGCCGCATTATGAAATGTTTTGTAACCGGTGCTTCCGGATTTGTCGGCTCCAACCTTGTCCACGAGCTTGTCGCCCAGGGTCACAGCGTCAAGGCGCTGGTGAGGGAGAGAAGCAATTTGAGCGGGCTTGACGGCACAAAAGCCGAGATTGTCACCGGCGACATCCTCGACCGCCGCCTGCTTGAACGCGAGATTGACGGCTGCGACTGGTGTTTTCACACGGCGGCGATTTACCAGTTGTGGATGTCTGATTACGCGCCGATGTATGAAGTCAACGTCGAAGGCACGCGCAACGTCCTCGAAAGCGCCGGCAAAGTCGGCTGCATCCGCACCGTCTATACCAGCACCGTCGGCTGCATCGGCTTGCCGAAAGAAGTGGACGGAAAAATTGTCCCGGCCAACGAAGGGGAAAAGGTTTCCGATGAGGACATGGCAAATGATTACAAACGCTCGAAATTCCGTGCGGAAGGCGTGGCGATTGATTTGTTCCGCAAAAAAGGATTGCCCATTGTCATTGTCAATCCGTCCGCGCCCATCGGCCCGCGCGACACCAAGCCGACGCCGACCGGCCAGATCATCGTTGATTTTCTTAATAAAAAACTGCCAGCGTATCTGGAAACAGGATTGAACTGGGTTCACGTCCGAGACGTCGCCACCGGGCACATTCT
>CAYPTV010000513.1:0-2527 GCA_964413505.1 uncultured Bifidobacteriaceae bacterium
TCGTGATTTTCAACAGCGCGCGCCTCGTGCGCAAAGGCGAGGAACTGGAACATTTTAATCCTGAACCCATCGCCGACAAACACGACCACGGCTCGCATCAGAAACCGGCAGGCGAACTGACGCCGAAGTTGGCGTGAAAGTTTTTAGGTTATCCAGAAAATCTTTGATGAGTTGCCAGTGCCGTAAAAATCGTTACATTGAAACCATGAAAAATAAATTTACCGCCGTGATCAAAAAAGACTCCGACTGGTGGATTGGCTGGGTCGAGGAAATTCCCGGCGTGAACAGCCAGGGCAAAACGAAAGTTGAGCTGTTGAAAAATCTCCGCTCCGCCTTGGGCGAGGCGCTGGAGTTCAACCGCGAGGACGCGCGCAACGCCGCGCAGAATGATTATGAGGAGGCCGCGATTCTGGTGTGAAACGGCGCGAACTCATCCGCCATCTGGCCGCGCACGGTTGCCGGCTCGTGCGCGAAGGAGCGAACCATTCGTGGTGGGAAAATCCCGTTCTGAACCGCCGCTCCGCCGTCCCGCGCCACACGGAAGTCAACCGCTTCCTCGCCCGAAAAATCTGCCGCGATTTGGGAATTGCAGAACCTTGAACCTACAACGCCGAAGCTGGCGTAAAATTTTCTAGGCAATAAAACGGCGCGGATAAATTTTTCAATGCAAAGAACTAACCGCTTTACGGCTATTCATGGGAAAGATTTTCGTTTTCAAATTGACGATATGCCTTACTCAAAAGCGCGTCGAAATGGCGTCGGCGTGTGCGACCTGCAAACTTGCTAGAAGTCTCGGCTTTTCTGAAGAAATCTCGCGCATCCTCCCGTTGTGGTATCATCTCGCGAGCGGTTCTGAAAATAACTCGGCTATAATTTGTGACGGCAGTTTCGAAACGGTAGGAGTTCAGAAATGCAATCCATTGCTGCCACGGAAGAGCAAAACGGTTCTGCTTCCAATCAGACAGCTTGCGATACACATCTGCTAAAACGAACCAACGGCTGTATTGCCAATACTCGGCATCTCGTTGTGGCAACTCAATACTACGAAGGAGTTGGTCAATCGCCCAGACCGTGACATGGCTCAAGACAACGTGACCAGCTTTGAGTTCCCGATTGATTGCAGATTCGTTAAACACTTCATCATACTTGCTTTGTTCCTCAAACAATTCCTCGACATTACCTCTGACACCTTCGTGAGCTACGTTCCTCTTGCAAACGTAATACGGGAGAGCGAGATTCCGCATCGAGATCTGAAACTTGCTGGCCTTTGAATCTGTTGAACGCTTGCGGATATATCCATAGCCGTCGCCAACAGTGGCCAACAATTGTTCGAGTCGAACCTGACGCGGGTCTGTGGAACGCAAATCAGAAGCCGCGATTTTATTTTGAGAATTCAGGGCGGCGATGATTTCGATGCTGCGGCGATATGTTTCGGTGTCCTCATACGGCAGGCGATAGATGCGAACAAGAACTTTGGCTGTGCTGTCGAGTCTGCCGTGCTTGTCATAGGCCAAGAAAAGTGCGCTGAGTGTCTGTCCGCCATTCACCACTTGGGGATTTCTTAATGTAAGTTCTCGCTTGCTTTCATCAATCGACAGATTGTCTGCGAAAATGATTACTCCATTGTGCTTATACCAAAACCAAGCTGGAGATTCGAGATACGACTTGGCAATTCCCTTCGTAATTTTTCCCTCGCCTAAAAATTCACGGACATTCTTTTGTAGGAAACACCGGACATTGTCTGAATTCCGAAACCACTTTAGCAAATCGTTGACTTCAACCGTGCAGACGACCGTGTAAACATTCGTATCTTCCCACAGCGTTTCCATCCATTGGCCAGCTTCTAGCTTCAACACCTTCTTGCCCGTGTAAGGAACGAACTCATGCTGAACATCGTAAATGACGCTGTCCAAGGCGTATTTATCAATCACGACGAAATCAATGCCGAGTGACCATTTGTTCGCTTTGCGCCATTCATCAAGGTTGCGCTGAACTGCGTCTCTGACAGATTGCTCAACTATGTTCGTGGTGAGCCACAAGATTTCAAGGAACGTAGTTTTGTTGGCTGTATCCCTTTTTAACGAATTTACGAAGTCGGCTGCTCTACGGTTGGGATTTTCTTTCGTCAGCGTGTTTTTAATCTTTCTTAACTCATCCAAAATTTCGGATTCAGAAATGCGTTTGGGTGAACCTGTAAATTTGGATTGAAAAATGAAGTAGGTGGAATCCTCGCAGTGGTAAAAATCAATTCCTCCATCATCGCTGCCGTCTGTGAATTGCTGGCGAAAATCATCTGCTCGAATTCTGAAGCGAGCTTTGGCATAAAACTCCGTTAGCTTTTTTGTTCCATCAGTCTTGCTCAATACCGAAAGCTTTCGGATCAGATGTTCCGCGTTCTTGTATTCCATAAAGGTAAAGGGGTCTAAAGGGGTCAGGTAGCATGAAAGTAGTTTCGATTCGGGCTAGACTGAGCCCTGAACCAAAGAAAGGAACTACTATGAACTACGTTGGTGTGGATATTCACAAA
>CAYPTV010000514.1:0-2524 GCA_964413505.1 uncultured Bifidobacteriaceae bacterium
AAATGTGGTTCATCGCCGACGCCGCGCCGGGCGCGAGTTTGTATGTCGGCCTCAACTGCGGCGTGACGCGCACGGAATTTGAGAGAAAGATTTCCGACGGCAGCGTGGCCGATTGTTTCCACCGAATTCCTGTCAAGGCCGGCGACACGATGTTTCTGCCAAGCGGTCGCGTCCATGCCATCGGCGACGGCCTGGTGATTTTTGAAATCCAGCAGAATTCTGACACGACTTACCGCGTTTTCGACTGGAACCGCGTCGGGCTGGACGGCAAGCCCCGCGAGTTGCACATCGCGCAATCTCTGGCGAGCATTGATTTCAACGACTTCGAGCCGGAGCTGGTGCAAACAAAATTTTCAGCCGACGGAAAAATCCAAAAACGGGCGCTCGTCAACGACCCGCTGTTCAATGTCGAAGCTTGGAGACTCAATTCAGGCGCGAAGGGTTTTTTGAAACCGAAAAAGCTGCAAATCGTCGCGGTGACGGCTGGTGAAGTTGAAATCGAAAGCGACTCGGCTTTGGTGGATTTGTCCGCCGGCCAGTTTGGCTTGATTCCGGCCAGTTTGGAACGGACGGAATTTGTTGCGATGTCAGACGCGGCATTGCTGCGCGTCGAAGCAAATTGATTCTACCATAAAGTTCCCGGCGAGGGCTTGTGGCCCGCATTTTTTGAGAGCCGACGATATTCTTCCTCCATTTGTTCGCGGATTTGGCCTTTTTCATCAGGATTCGCAGTGGAGAGCTTTTCTGTAAATTTCTTTTCGATTGATTCGATTGTCACGGCTTTTTTGCCGCGTAAAAACCGCTGGCAGCCATCGGCTATAAACTTATTTTCCATAAACTTAATTCAGCGACAAGTCATCCGGCATCTGCGCGAGGAGCTTGTTTTTCCAGCCGCCCTTGCTTTTCAGTATTTTCTGCCAGAGATGTTCGAGAGGCGTTTCAAAGACGAGTTCGAGCGACGCGGGAAACGTGAGCCATGCCTTGCGTTTCATTTCATTTTCAAGCTGGCCGGGCGACCAGCCGGAGTAACCGGCAAAGAGCCGGACTTTTTTCGTGGGCGAAAAGGATTCGCCGACATCCACGAGTTCGTCGAGCGAATGGCCTAGGCTGAGATTCGGAAAAACATTTCCGTCAATGTCGGAAATGGAAATGTTCGCGTCAGGGATGAAATTGTCCGTGTGCAGAAAGCTCAACGCGGCGGGCTGAACCGGCCCGCCGAGAAAAAGCGGCGATTCCTTGAGCGCGTCGGGCAGGTCGGCGATGATCATCTCGCCGACGGTCTTGCCAAGCGAACGGTTGAGGACGAGCCCAAATGCGCCCTCGGCGTTGTGCTCGCAGACGAGGATGACGGTGTGCTGAAAAAACGAGCCTCCCAAATCGCCGCTGTCCAGCAGCAATCTGCCTTTGAGAAACTTTTGGGTAGCGCCCATTGCCGCACCAATGTGCATCAGAAATGCAATGATGGCAACAGGCGCTGATGCGAATTATGCGGCGGCTTTCGACGCCGCCAAGTCCGCCTTGCGTTCGCTGAGGCTGCGGAAAAATTCATAGCCTTCGCGGCAGCGGCGCACGAGAATGTCCTTGTCCTCCAGCATCGTCTTGATGATGCGCAGGATCGGTTTCGGGCGCAGATAATAGGTGCGGTAAAAACGGTCCACTTCCTCGAAAATCTTGTCCTTGTTCAAGCCGGGATATTCGAGCGTGCTCTGCTGGAGGCCGTCGGCTTCGATGAGGTCGGTCTTGTCCTTCTTCACGAACCAGCCGTTCTGCTTGGCCATCTCGTAAAGCTCCGTGCCGGGATACGGCGCGGCGAGCGAGACCTGCAGGCTGAACACGTCGAGTTCCTTCGCGAAGTTGATGGTGTTCTCGATGGACTGCTGCGTCTCGACCGGGAGGCCGAGGATGAACGTGCCGTGAATCACCACGTCCGCCTGATGGCAGGCCTTGGTGAAGCGGCGCATCTCGTCCATGGTCACGCCCTTTTTGATGCGGGTGAGGATGTCGTCGTTGCCGCTCTCGTAGCCGACGAGGAACAGGCGCAGGCCGTTGTCCTTGAATTGCTTGATCGTTTCGTAATCGAGGTTGGCGCGGCTGTTGCAGCTCCAATGGACGCCGAGCGGCGCGAGCTTTTTGGCGATTTCGCGCGCGCGCGGGAGATTCGCGGTGAACGTGTCGTCATCGAAGAAGAATTCTCGCACCTGCGGGAAAATTTTCTTCATGTAGGCCATTTCGTCGGCGACATTTTGTGGCGAGCGGACGCGGTATTTGTGTCCGCCGATGGTCTGCGGCCAGAGGCAGAAGCTGCATTGCGCCGGGCAGCCGCGGCCGGTATACATCGAGATATACGGATGCAGCAGGTAGCCGATGAAATACTTCTCGATCTGCAAATCGCGCTTATAGACGTCAGCCACCCACGGCAGCGTGTCCATGTCCTGGATCATTTCGCGCTCGGGATTGTGTTTTATTTTGCCGTCCTTGTCCTTGTAAGACAAACCGGCGATGGTCGCGAGGTCGCGGTCTTCGG
>CAYPTV010000515.1:0-2512 GCA_964413505.1 uncultured Bifidobacteriaceae bacterium
GGTGATGATGCGGACAGTTCATGGCTTTGAGGTAATAACTCTCCGGCTCGCCCAGTTTTTTCAATTCCGCGCGCAACGCGGACAACTCATTGAACGCGGCCGCCACGGGCTGCGGCGCAACGCCGGTTTTGACGGCGGCTTCAACGGCAACAAAATCTTCGTCTTTCAAAATGGCAGACATAATAGATAAAATAGCGTTAAGATTTCGCGATGAGTTCCATCTGATTTCCATTCAGACGCTTCTCGATTAACTGGCAATACTCTTTATTGAGTTCGATCAAAACAAATGACCGCTGAAATTTCGCGGCAACAACCCCAACCGTCCCGCTGCCAGCAAAAGGATCTAAAACCACGTCGCTCGGTTTGGTGCTAGCCAACACGCAATTCTCAACGAGTTTTTCTGGAAAGACGGCAAAATGAGCGCCGCGATATTTAGAGAGGGGAATGTTCCATACGGTGCGCTTGTTCCGGCCAAGTGGATGAAAGGCTTGATCCCACCTTCCATCGTGAAGGTTATTGTTTCTACAATTCTTTCCAACTTCAGGAGTCCCGTTTCTTTTTCCAAAATGATTTCTCCCGCCTTTCATCCGTGAGTTTTCCGAAAACGTGACATGCGGCTCTCGGATTGCGTCTGCATCATAAAAATAATCAGCGGATTTTGAAAACATGAAGACATATTCGTGATCTACCGTTGGCCGAGTCTTTACGGAATGAGGCATGGCGTTGGGTTTATGCCAAATGATGTCGCAACGAAGTATCCAGCCCGACTGCTGCAATGCGATTGCAACTCGCCAAGGTAATCCGAGCAGCGTTCCGTCAAGAAACTTGTCGCCTAGGTTCAGCCAAAGCAGGCCGTCGGGTTTTAGAACCCGGCGGCACTCACGAAAAACTTCCACGAGTCGTTGAACGTATTCTTCGTGACTGTCCTCACTGCCAACTTGATACGTTCCCGTTCCGTAATCTCTCTGCTTAAAATAGGGCGGGCTGGTGACAACACATTGAACGCTCGAATCGGGAATTGTTGACAGCGTCGCGAGCGCGTCGCCACAAAGAATTTTATCCTTCAGCGTGTTAATGCTCGGACGGGCAATGAACGAACCGCCAGACTCCTCGCGGAGAGCTGACGTGGTTGCCAGCGAATGGGTTGAATATTTTTTCATTTTTCGAGTTCCTTGAGTGTGTCGGCAATTCCATTTACAGCATCATACAACATCGCCTCCACTTTTTCTGTTTGATTCGGGTTAATTGGCAAATAAATGACGTGTTTGCAAGAAAGCGAATCGAGCTTGCCTCCCCAAGATTCGGCTATGACAACAGGAATACACTCGTATCCGTTTTCTTGTGCGACTGAAATCGCCTTGTGGATGTCGCGGGTGAACAAATTGGCGTGGCCACCGCCCATAGTCTCACGCGTCTTCACCGGGACAAGAATGGTGTGAGTCTTGCCAATGATTTGAACATCGTATGTTTCGTCACCGATTTTCACCTGTGAATCACCGACCTTAAGGGAAACCTGATGTTTGGCGATGACGGCGCGTATCACAGTTCGCACTGTGTTTTCAAATGTCGTTCCCTTCAGCGCTCGACGGCTGCCTTCAAGTCTAGCGAGCATCACTTCCGAAATCGTATGCCAAGTCCATTTTTCGGCTTCGGGGAAAAGTGGTCCGACAAATTTTCTCACCTCGTTGAGCAAATTTGCCCTGCGCTCACTCATGGAATTGCCTTCCACATTTCGGAGAAGAGGACCAAGACGCTGTGCCGGGGCATCGCGCATTGTCCACGCCAAGAAATACCACTTTGCCAACTCGGATGTGTATGGGCGTCCAATGCCGTCGTATAAATGAACTTTGTCGGCGTGCTGCAAATAGCCTTCGATTACAGCCAGCGCCTTTTTGTCGTCTGGCTCATTTATGAAAGCGTGAATATCTTGGTAACCGTGCTGGTTCAAGAACTGAACAAACGCAACGAAGAAGGCTTCGTTTTGTCGAACGATTGCGACAAGTTCTGCAAGGCGCAGATTATCAATTACCAGATCCATTGAATTGGTGGTGGTTTAATTGCGTTCCGTTTTGGCATTTCACAGATTGCTTGGCACGAGTTATCTGACCTTTTTCGCGTAATCAGCCAGTTGTTTTTCCAGTTCGGCGATGCGTTCCTCGATTTGTTTGCGGTCGGCGCGGTGTTCGTCCATTTCCATTTTCGGAAACATTGACTCCGCGTAATACGGCAGATGGCCCGAAGTCTTATACATTTTCTCCCGCGCCAGATGCGGCGTGCGGACGCGGACGTAGCCGGCGGCGAATTCGGTTTCCTTGGCCAGCTTCTCCAGTTCCTCGACGAGCACCGTGCCCTTGGGCAGCCACAGCGGCATGCCCGGCCCGACAAATTCCGTGTCAATCGCGAACAGCCCCATCTCTGCGCCGATCTTGCGATGGTCGCGGCGCTTGGCCTCCTCGAGCATCTTGAAATACTCGTCGAGCGCGGTCTTGTTCTTGAACGCCGTGCCGTAGAT
>CAYPTV010000516.1:0-2511 GCA_964413505.1 uncultured Bifidobacteriaceae bacterium
GGTAATTGTTTTGTATTGCCCTGGAACTCGACGTCGTTGTCTGAACGACGATCTCACCTCGGACGAGGCCGCCACCGAGACAGAGACTAGGACTCATACAATTAGCGCATTTCTGGAATCGTTCACAGACCTTCTGGAGCGTACATCTACTTATAAATCGGTTTATATCCTTGGCGACATCAATATTCATCTTGATAAAGAAACCGACCCTCATACCGTCAAATTTCAACACATAATGTCTGTCTTCGGGTTGTCGCAGCATGTCAAGTCGCCAACGCATCGCGATGGACATTTGCTCGACGTGTTGATTACACGGTCTGACGTTGACATACGTTCTGTGCAGGTCGACCCTCCCATGATCTCGGATCACTCTGCAATCGTCGCAGAGTTCGATCTACCTCTTCGTCGGAGTCCTGGTGTGGTCCACCGCGTCTGTCGCTGCTGGCGTTCGTTCAGTTTCGACGACTTCGTCCGAGACGTTGAACAGTCGCCGCTGGTCCAGTCGCCGTCGTCTGACGTCGCCGAGCTGTACGCGTTGTACGACACAACACTGCGATTGGCAATCGACAAGCACGCGCCCTTCAAGGTCACTAGGATGCGCGCGTCTGAATCGTCCGCTCGTTGGTACAACGCTGAATGTCGGATGGAAAAGGTGAAGACAAGACGTCTCGAAAAGATCTACCGACGAATCCGAACAGCCGAATCACTCGCCGCCTGGCGACAACAGTTCGCATTCCAGCGGGCCGTCTTCGAGCGGCGTTTCGCGTCGTTCTGGACGGAGACGATTAGTGATAACAGGCATGACCTGCGGGCGCTGTGGTCGCAGGTCAATGTGCTGCTGAAGCCGTCGCCATCATCCACGACGCAGTCGCTGTCCGCGGACGATTTCGCCAACCACTTCACAGCGAAGGTCGACGGTATCCGCTCCGCCACTGAATGTGCGCCACCTCCCGACATCATGCATCGGGCAGTGCCGCGTCTCTCCGACTTCGATCCAGTGACGACGAAGGAGGTCATAGACATTATGAACAAACTACCACCAAAACACTGCGACCTAGACCCAGTGCCTACGTGGCTGCTGAAGAAGGCTACGCCTGTGATGGCACCAGTAATAGGAGCCATGTGCAATGCGTCGCTGTCTGCCGGTGTGCTGCCGGCGTCGCAGAAACACGCCCTAGTGCGCCCACTGCTCAAGAAGTCGACGTTGGATCCAGACGACTTGTGCTCGTATCGACCCATCTCGAATCTGACGTTCGTGTCCAAGATGGTTGAACGGGTCGTTGCGGTGCGGCTGCTAAAACACGTCGACAGCTACAATCTGCTACCAGAACGGCAGTCCGCCTACCGCCGTTTTCACTCAACGGAAACGGCCATCGCTGTCGTCCACAATGACCTCGTCCGTGCCGCCGATGCAGATCACGTCACCGCGCTCGTGCTGCTCGACCTAAGCAGTGCATTCGACACGGTCGACCATCATATTTTGCTGTCGGTGCTGCAGCAGAGGTTCGGCGTCGACGGCCTGGTGATGGACTGGTTCCGGTCCTACTTGAGCGATCGACAGCAGACACTCGTCTTCGGCGGAAAGAACTCCATGACGTCACAGGTGAACTGCAGTGTGCCTCAGGGATCAGTGCTGGGTCCGCTGGAGTTCATTGCATACACGGAGGACGTTATACGGATATTTGAGCGACACAACATCAACCATCATCTTTATGCCGATGACAAGCAAATCTACGCCGACGCCCCACTGAGTGGTATAAATGATGTGCGCAATCGTCTGCACGTCTGCACCGATGACGTTAGATGCTGGTGCGCGTCACGCCGGCTTCAGTTGAATGACGGCAAGACGGAACTCGCGTGGTTCGGCAAACGATCACGACTTCGTCGACTGGCCGACTTAGACTGCACCGTGACCGTCGGCACCAGCGTCATCCAGCCAAAGGACGTCGTGCGAGACCTTGGCGTTATGCTCGACTCAGAATTGAGCATGAAGCAGCATATCGCCAAGGTGACTTCCACCTGCTTCTACCAGCTGCGGCGACTCCGGCAGGTGCGTCGTCTCGTCGGACAGGAAATCACCGCTCAACTAGTTCACGCGTTCGTCTTGTCGAGGGTTGATTACGGCAACTCGGTTTTGGCTGGTCTTCCAAAGTCGACCATTGCGCCGTTGCAACGAGTACAGAACGCCGCCGCTCGACTCGTGCTCGACCTAAAAATGCGCGATCACGTGACACCGGCACTACGGCAACTCCACTGGCTTCCTGTGCACCTGCGCGTCGACTTCAAACTGTGTACATTGATGCACGCCGTACACACAGGACAGTGTCCGACGTACCTTGCCGGTACAATCCACGCCGCCGCCGACAATCCAACACGAATCGGGCTGCGTTCGGCGGATACTGCATTGTACCGGAAACCCAGATGCTACAGCGCACTAGGAGAACGGGCTTTCTCATACGCTGGCCCACTCGCCTGGAACGCTCTTCCACCTGCACTTCATGGTATTCACGA
>CAYPTV010000517.1:0-2509 GCA_964413505.1 uncultured Bifidobacteriaceae bacterium
ATGCCGTCCTCGAACTTGTGCGCGGGCGTCCAGCCAAGCTCGCGCTGAATCTTCGTCGCGTCAATTGCATAACGGCGGTCGTGGCCGGCGCGGTCCTTGACGAACGAAATCAGCTTGCGCGAACCGCCGCCAAGCGCGGGCATGAATTCATCAATCGTGTCGCAGATCAATTCCACAATCCGGATGTTCGCCCATTCGTTGTGGCCGCCGATGTTGTAGGTTTCGCCGAGCTTGCCCTTTTGCAACACCGTCCACAGCGCCTCGGCATGGTCGCGGACGTATAGCCAGTCGCGCACGTTCATGCCGTCGCCGTAAACCGGAATTGGTTTCCGCCCGAGGACATTCTGGATGATGACGGGAATGAGTTTTTCGGGGAATTGAAACGGCCCGTAGTTATTGGAGCAATTCGTGATGACTGTCGGCAAACCGTAAGTGTGATGATAGGCGCGCACGAGGAAATCGCTCGACGCCTTGCTGGCGGAATACGGCGAGTTCGGTGCGTAGGGCGTCGTCTCGGTGAAAAGTCCCGTCGCACCGAGCGAGCCGTAAACCTCGTCGGTCGAGACATGATGGAATTTCGTGCCTTCATATTTCCCGTTCCAAAATCCGCGGCAGGCTTCGAGCAGGTTGAACGTGCCGATGATGTTGGTAGAGATGAAATCGCCCGGCCCTGTGATGGAGCGGTCCACGTGCGATTCCGCCGCGAGATGCATGACGTGCGTGATGGAATGTTTTTCAACGACGCGGACGGTTTCAGACTTGTCGCGCAAGTCCACCTTCTCGAAGACATACTTGGGATGCTTGGAAACCTTTTCGAGGTTCGCCAGATGACCCGCGTAAGTGAGGCAGTCCACGTTGACGAGCCTCGTGATGTTTTCGCCGTCAATGACGTGGTGGATCAGGTTCGAGCCGATGAAGCCCGCGCCGCCGGTGATTAGTAAATTCATAAATATTTGAACAACAAAGCAACAAAGGAACTAATTTAAGGTTTCATCTTGTGAACGGGGCACGTTGAGAATGCGATGGATTCCGTGTTTGATAAGAACCTCATTAAAATTGATGAGCAATCCGAGCGGAAATCGTTTCAGCCGTAAATAAGTGATGACCTGCGCAGTATGGACGGGCAGCAGTTGATCCACGGCTTTCAACTCAATCAAAAGTTTTCCCTCCACAACCACATCCGCCCGATAGCCAGCCTCAACGCTGCAATCCTTGTAGTTCAATGGCACGGGCAGTTGCAATTGATGCTTCACACCTCGCAGCTTCAACTCGTGGCTCAAACACGCTTCATACGCGCTTTCCAGCAATCCCGGCCCAAGCTCTTTGTGGACGGCAAAGGCGGCATCAACCACCGTCGTGGCCAGTCGTTCAACATTGTCGGGAACATGAACGCGCTTCCAGTCTGGAATTTCCAGCCCAAAGCTTCGTTCCTTTGTTCCTTGGTTGTTCATCATTCCGGCTTCCAGTTGTTCAGCGAATATTCCAAAGCTTCTTCAACAGGACGGATCTTCACGCCCGCCGCCAGCAGCTTGGAAACGTCCATCACGCAGTTGGAACGCGGTGTCTTGGCCGCGACCTTGTAAAACTCCACGTCGCTTTTCCAGAATTCGAACTTCCGCTTCGGCTTGAGGATCTTCTCAATCACCTCGACCACATGGCGCGTCGTGACAAAGCCCGGATTCGTCACGTTGTATGTGCCGAACGACGCGCGCAACTCCCACAAATCAAGGCATGCCTTCACGAAATCCGCGCGGTGCGAAATGGAATTGATATTGTCATAGACCTTCGAGTAGCGCTGCACTTTACTCAAGTAATTGCGCGCATTGTCAAACTCGTCGAACGGAATGCGCAGCCTCCAGACGTAATTTTGGCCGATGCCGGCGATGGCCTCCTCGCCCAGCGCCTTCGTGCCGCTGTAAAAACTGCACGGCAGGTCGCGGAAGGAGAAGTTCGGCGTGTCGGTCTCGGTGAAGCCGTGGATGGACTTCCTCGATTTCTCCACCAACGCGTGAAGCTCCGGTTTCGTGAAATCCTTTTCCACGCGCATCTTCCCCTTTTCCAAAACCTTCGCGCCGCTGTAAATGCAGCCGCTCGAAACGTGCCCCCACGGGACGCCCGCCACCGCGCAGGCGTGCGCCACCGCCGCCGGGAAAAGCGCGTTGCCATGCAGCGTGCCGGCCTTGTCGAGTTCGCACGCATCCACGTTCGGCTTGCCGGTGTAGCCGGCGGCGTTGATGACGAACTCCGGCTTTTTCGCGCGCAGATATTTCAGAAGCACATCAAAGCGCGTGTAATCCACCTGCCTCCGTGAAAGCGGAATGAATCTGGTTTTGCGACACCGCAATTCCTTTGCGAACGCCTGGCCGATGTAGCCGGATGCACCGAGAAGTAGGATCATAATTTATTTAAGAAGCCGTTTCGCCTCGGCCACGACTTCGTTTTCAAGATACGCGCGGTATTCGCAGTTCGGCATCGCACCGACAATCTTTTCAAGCTGCGCCAGCGAAAC
>CAYPTV010000518.1:0-2508 GCA_964413505.1 uncultured Bifidobacteriaceae bacterium
CAGGGCGCCAGTCAATTAGTTATACACTGCAAGGTTCTAGTTATTTTGGTGCCTGATAATGCACTTACTTACGTACTTAAATTTACAATACGAAAATAAAGCCTGGAGTGTCGGCCACTTTAATCCATGCTTGCAATGCTCGCAGCTATCTTTTGGAGTGAGTAAGTAAGTAAGTAAGTAAGTAGCCTCTTAAAACAGTTCTCAGAGGAATTAGTCTATCCGTAAGCTGCCTTGAATAAATGGGTTTTGAGTCCATTTTTGAATTGTTGTCGGCTGAGAGTTGTCTCATGCAGTTGCTGAGGTAGTGAGTTCCAGACGGTAGGTGCAGCAACGCGAAAACTGCGACTACCAATCTTCGTCTTTGTAGCTGGCACGAGGAGGTCACCTCGTTCTGCCGCGCGAAGACCAGCACGACCAGGAATGTTCGCCAGTGGGGTGCAGACGTCATTGAAGTAGGCTGGTCCAGTACCGCGAATACAGTTAAATGCAAGCACAGCAATCTTGAAGATAATCCGCTGTGACACTGGCAGCCAGTGTAAGACGTCGCGAAGTACTGGTGTGATGTGCTCATGTCTGCCAGTACCAGTAACCAGACGAGCGGCGGCGTTCATGACTATCTGAAGTCGCTGTGTGTTGCAGGCGGCGACACCGTACAGTATGGCGTTGCAATAGTCCAACCGACTCGAGACGAACGCAGTCACCAATACTCGACGGGCTTCAAATGGCAGACAGCG
The DNA here is from genome assembly GCA_964413505.1 of uncultured Bifidobacteriaceae bacterium. Lineage (GTDB taxonomy): Bacteria > Verrucomicrobiota > Verrucomicrobiia > Limisphaerales > UBA11358 > UBA11358. The sequence goes on from CAYPTV010000518.1 coordinate 735, forward strand.
TCGGACGCTGCGCAGTTGTCGGAGCTGGTAAAAACAGCCACTGACGACGTGGCTGACATGGGCTGCCATTGTCAGCTCATCGTCAATAATGACGCCAAGGTCACGGACCTTGCTGACTGACGCTATACTCGCACCGCCAACACCCAGTTGTTTCTGGATGATCTTTAGCAGCTGTTGCCGTGTTCCGAGCCAGATGAATTCGGTTTTGTCGGCATTCAACTTCAGTCGGTTCGACGACATCCAACGATCAATTTCATCAACACATGACACAATTTGAGAGGCGGCTGCCTGCTGGTCGACGGCTTTACAACTGACGTAAATCTGCAAATCGTCCGCATAAGCATGAATGCATACGCCATGACTCTGTGCAATCATCATCACCTCGGCGGCATACATTACAAACAACAGGGGTCCGAGCACGGAACCCTGGGGAACGCCGCAAATCAGCTTCACCGGTGATGACGTGTTGCCGTCGAAAGCGACCGCCTGAGTTCTGTCGGTGACAAAAGAAGCGATCCACTTGAGCACTGTTCCACTCAACCTGTAAGAAACCTCTAGACGATGAAGCAGGATCTCAAAGTCGACGGTGTCGAAGGCCGCACTCATATCCAGCAGTCCTAGCAGCGTGGCTTTCTGCGAGTCGGCGGCGTCCAGGATATCAGAGAGCACTTTCAATGTGGCTGTTTCTGTTGAATGTCCAGGCCTGTAAGCAGATTGTAGTGGCGGCATCAAGTCCGACTCGGCCAGAAATGTTTTTATCTGCTCCGCAACAATTCGCTCAATCACCTTTGAGATGAAGGTAAGATTGGATATCGGCCGGAAACTTTTCACATCATCGACATCGAGGTTCGCCTTCTTCAGTATCGGTGTGATGATGGCAGCCTTCTGGCTGGTTGGTAGAATTCCTTCTCTCAAGGACGCATTACACATTGTTGAGATGAAGGGAAGTATAATGTCGATAGACTCCAATAGAACGTCAGTTGGCAACGGATCCAACATGCTGGTTTTCATCGGGGATTGAATCAGCACGCGCCAAATTTCTTCCACAGAGTATTCTCTGAAACCCGTGAACTGTTTGCCACTGGATGATGAGTACATCGGATGATCGGCATTAGCAGTAGGCGCTCTTACTCCATCGATTTTGTTTTTGAAGAACAGTGACAACCTGTCAGCTGTTAGCGACGAAGATGCGGCAGACGCGTATTTGTCTCTTTTCAGAACGGATGACACAGACTTCCACATCTTTCTCGAGTTCCCAGCATTACTTGCAATGCATGCATTCCTATACAAATTTTCTTTATGCTGATGCAGCGAGTGCATTGTTTGCACCTGGCTAATCCTAGTTTTGCGGTCAAGATCCGTTTTTTTATTTCCTGTATCGTCGCTCCAGAAGACGTGTGCGTCGGCGTGAACAACGGCAATCTTCATCGAACCAGACACTAAGACGGCGTTGTCGACGCAGTCTGGTACTGGCTGGTGCATAGTAGTCAACGAGCCGCCTGATTGTGTTCTCGTAGGTGTCAAACAGCTCTTCGACGGTTTTGTGTCTCAGTTCTGTCACGTCGGCACAGAGAGCGGATGTCTCTAGCGAGTTGCGAAACGCATTTCGATCCATCGTTTTCCAGGGCCGAACGGAACAGTGGACCGGGCGGACGGCGAACTGTGCGGATGGAAACTGACAGACGACCAGGGCGTGGTCGGATATGACTTTCGGCGGGTCGACTGAACACGCCGTCGGCCGAACGTCGGATCGCGTGATCACCAGGTCCAACGT
>CAYPTV010000519.1:0-2506 GCA_964413505.1 uncultured Bifidobacteriaceae bacterium
GCGGCGGGATTGACGAAGGAAAAATTTTCGGCGTGCGGCACTTCTTCAAAGAACCAGTCCTTGTGGTAATCGCTCCGGCCGACCGTGTAAGTGATGTCGTTCGGGAACAACAGCGCATAGCGCAGCGGCCAGCCCCAGAGCCAGTAATTCGAGCCGTCGCCCTTGAAAAATTTTCCGCCGGTGCGGTCGGGATAGCCGATCTCCCAAATCTGCTTTCCGTAACGAACGGGTTTCCATTCGAGCCGGCCCAGGTCCAGAGTTTGTCCGGCCGCGACGGTGACATTGGCCTGGGCGAATTCGCCGAGCACGCCGTCGGCGAAGGCGTGCAAGGTGTAAATGCCGGGACGGACGTTGGCGATGGTGAATTTTCCATCTTCGCCGCCCTCGTTCCAAAACTGGTAGTAATTCGCATCGTGATCCCAGGTGACGAGGCTGCCATTGCCGGAGCGCCGGGCGAAAGCCGAACCCGGGCCGTCGAAATCCGGATGCGTCAGACCGACCCATAAATGAGGCAGCCTGGTCGTGGCGGCCTGCGGATCGTTTAGCACAAGCCGGCCGTTGACAGTTCCGCGTTCAACTTTGTGCGGATAATCCACGCCTTGAACCCAATTGAACGGCCATTGGGCTTTGATGTTTTTGGCCTGTGCGAGCGCGTCGTTGAACAGCGCATTTGCGTTGGCTGTCCAGGAGGCGGGGATGGTCGGATTTCCCGCCGTCGCCGCGAGCGTGTCGAGTTCGGCCTGGGTCGGCGTCACGGCGCTTTGCAGCGAATTGCAATAGATGAAAATCGGGCCGACAACCTTGTTCCAGACTTGTCCGGCGGGAATGTTGCACTCCGCGCCGCCGGCGTAATGGCCGGAAGTCCAGTAGTCGAGCATCGTCGCCCCCATGTGGCAGACCAAGTCAATCCGGGTGGGGCCGCCGCCAAGATATTCGGTGGAGGGATTGATGAACCAGATGCCGACATGAGCCCGGATGCTGGACCAGCCGTAGGCGGGAAGCTTATACATCTCGGCGCAGTAGCTGTATTTGTGCTCGACGGAATTCTTATAGATGCCGGTGCTCAAGATGCGCTGCTCCTTGGCGTGGATGACGACTCCCGCGCGCAAGTCCTGGCCGTTGCACATGGGCATATTGCGGTCGGCATCCACCGAGAGCCAGTCGAAGCCCGGATTGAGCTGGTTGATAAATCGGCTTTCGCCCTCGCCTGCGCGCGGATACTTGGCCCCGTGCGAATAAATGGCATAGGTGTAAAAACCGCTGGCACCGCGCTCCATCGTATAACGCACTTCGATGTCCATCCGCCCGTTCACGCCCTTCACGGACACTTCGGCGCGTTCGCCGCCGTTGCGCGCCGGGTCAATGGTCAGCGACGGCGTAATCGTGCCGGACGGATATTGCTCCCAGCCTTCGGAATTGCGGCCCAGCGTCTCCACGTTCTTGTAGAGCAAAGAAGTCAGCTTGCCGGAGCGTTTCAAGATCGTCGCCCGGACGATTCCGTTGTCCAGCGTCCAGGCGTCGCCATTGTCGGCGACGGTCACGGGGGCGTTGATTTCGGATGTGGCGACCACCGGCACGTCAGCGGCGGCGCGCAGCATCAGTATGGTCATGGTCATGCCAATGAAAAGAAATGCGGGCAGACGGCGCGCAAAAGGAGATATTTTCATGGAATGACTTCTCTGCGAATTTGTCTGGTTGAAAGGACGAAATCCGGAGAAACAGGGTTACATCTGTCAACGTCTTGTGCAACCCGTCGAAGGAGGCTCGCAGTGCCTCCATTGAAAATCCAAGCGATCCGGCTGGCGCAGTCCGCGCATGGAATTCTTCTGGAAAGAAATTAAATCCGCTTCAAAGCGGAACGTGAAAAGCTCATCCAGCCCCGCTCTACAGGCAGATCAATAAACCACCTTGTTCAACGGATATTCAATGATTCCTTCTGCGCCCGCAGCCTTGAGCTGCGGAATCAATTCGCGGACGACATGCTCGTCAATAATCGTCTCCACGGCTACCCAGCCTTTCAAACTCAAATTGGCAATCGTCGGATTGCGCAGTGCGGGCAAATCTTTCAGCAGCTTCGCCAGATTTTTTTCCGCGATGTTCATTTTCAAGCCGACTTTCGCCTCGGCTTCGAGCGCACCGTTGAGCAGCATCGTCAGCGTCTCGATTTTTTTGCGCTTCCACGAATCCTTCCAGGCATCGTTGTTCACGATCAATCGAGGGGTCGAAGACAGCAGCGTGTCCACGATGCGCAACTTGTTCGCGCGCAGCGACGAGCCGGTCTCGGTGACTTCCACAATCGCGTCCACCAGTTCGTGCGCCTTCACCTCGGTCGCACCCCATGAAAATTCCACCTCGGCTTTCACACCGTTTTTCTTCAGGTATTTTTTTGTCAGGTTCACGACTTCCGTCGCGATGCGTTTACCCTCCAGATCCTTCACGGATTTGACGGGAGAATTTTCCGGCACGCACAAGACCCAGCGCGCGGGCTGGCGCGTCGCCTTGCTGA
>CAYPTV010000520.1:0-2504 GCA_964413505.1 uncultured Bifidobacteriaceae bacterium
TGCACTGCTCGTCATAATTCAAATCCATGCTGATGATGTAGGGATTGCCCCACGGGTCGCGATACACCAAATCCGGCCCGACACCCGGCAAACTGGGGTCTCCCGACATATGGGCGTTCAAGAAAGGCGTCTGCGACGGGTTGCTTTGTGAATTGGTGTTGACGGTCGGAGTCGAAGTGCCCGGATAATTTGTGACATTCATCAAGATGGCGATGACATCCGAATTGTTTGCGTTTATCCCATAAGAAGTTGAAAGAGAGAATGTGGCGTTTGCCGCACCGGTCGTTCCGTAAGTAAAATCGCCGGCGGCGTTGTTGGCCGCGAGCTGCGCGGCGTGCGACGCCGGAAAACGGCCATAAGCCGAATCGTAGCCTTCAATGGCCGTGGCGATGCTCTGCGCCTCAATTTTCGCCTTGGCTTTTTGCGCCTTGACCTTGACGGCTGAAAGCACCGGCACCAGCAGCCCCGCCAAAATGGCGATGATGGAGATGACGACGAGCAGTTCGACGAGGGTGAATCCGGCACGACGCCGGCGCGATGATGGCAATATGGTTTTCATGGTTTTGAAATAAATCGGGTTGCGGCGCGGAGTATGCAGAACCAGCGGCGTGGCGGGCAATGGTTTTATCACAAGGCGGCGGTTCGCGCGCGACGGCGCAAGCACGGTGATCTGCGGCGACCACGCGCAGTCGTGCCAGTCCACGGGCATGGGCTGCGCCGGGGCGGATTCGTCCGCGCAGGCGGGCAGTTTGCGGCTATTCATTTTTTGGTCAAGGCGCATAACAATTTCATGGCAGTGGATTGTTGACCTGCACCTGGCTGCTCCAGTTGCAGATGAGGTATTTTGTCCCGCCGTATTGAATTTGAATCCACAAATCGTAGGAGCTGGGATTGTTGATGCCGGGCGAGACGTAGCGCCACGGATTAAAGTTTGAAGGGGGAAGCGGCTGATAATTTTGATCCGGGCCGCCGACCGAAGCGAGCAGCAAGGCCACTTGGACACCAGAACTAACAGTGTAATAATTTGTGCAATATATGTTATACTGGTTTGGCTTCAAGCCGGACAGAAAAGATTTGGCGGCGGTCGCATCTTCAGCGGTGGACTTTGTGCAATTTATAAATCCGCCCACACCAAATCCGCCTGTGACGTTGCCTCCGCTGATTGAAGCGCTTCCATCGAGTGTGTAATAGGTGCCGTTATTGGGATTGCCGGGATTGTTATTGGTCGTGCCCAATAATTCAAAATAGAGCGGACTGAACATCACCTGATTTGTGGTGGCCGGAATGTTCGGGTTGTAAATCGGATTGCTTGGCGGATAAAATCCATAAGCCGCGTGGTATTGCTGGATCGCGGTCTCCAGCAATCCGAGTTCCGCCTGGGTATGGGAAATGTATTGGCTTTTTTTCACCGATTTCATAACCGGGAAGGTCAGCCCGGCCAGCACGGCGATGATGGAGATGACGACGAGCAGCTCGACGAGGGTGAAGGCCGGAGAAGTGCGGGGTCTGGAGTGCGGAGCGCGGAATGAATCTGCGCCGGACGCGGCATCGTTTTTATTCCGCATTCCGCATTCCGCATTCCGCATTGGGTTCGTTTTGGTTTTCATTGTTATTTCAATTCGTCTTCCATCCGTTCGCTCAACCATTGCTTGATCATGCTCTGGTAGTTCAGATACCGCGCGCGCGCGAGCCGCTTGATGCGCGCCAGCATGCGCGGATCAATCCGCAGCGTGATGGTCACGGACTCGGACGCCTCGGTGCTGCCCGCCGTGGCCGCCTCCATGAGGCGCAGGTCGGGACGGTTCTCCGACCAGAAATCCGACTCGGCGTTTTCGCTGTCGAAAATCGGCACGTCTTCCCAATTGGCAAAAGTTCGCATCTGTTTTCCGGTTCGTTCTCGTTCTCGTCCTCGTCCTCGATTTTTGTTTTCGATTACGACGACGAGAACGAGGGCGAGGACGATCTATTAGGAAAGCGTCTGGTCCATTTTGCGCTGGTAAAAAAAACGTTCTTCCGGGGCAAAAGTGCGCGCGTGCAAAACCCGGATGGAACGTCCATTGGACCGATACACGCTGAAAACCCCGGTGCCGCCGGCGGACATTCCCAGGTTGAAAAACCGGGCCTGCACGCCAAACCTCGGCGAGTCGGGCAGCAGCCGGACGGCGAAGGGATCTTCAAAGGACTCTTCAATTTCGCGTTGAGTCAAAGAACCATCCATTTCAAAGGGCGGATTATTCCAATCAAACTCCATAACGAGTTAATTGTATGTAATACGCCCATGCAATGTAATTACATTGTATTTACACCGGAGCATGGCTTTTGTCAACGGTTTTTGCAGGTTTTCCGAAAATTGGCGGTTTATTCTCCGCCGCCGCCGCCAGCGCCGCCGCCGCTGTCATCACCGCTCATGACCGTGATCATTTTGATCAGCGGAAGGAACATGGCGATGACGATGCTGCCGACGATGACGGCCAGAAAAACAATCATTATGGGTTCGAGCAGCG
>CAYPTV010000521.1:0-2495 GCA_964413505.1 uncultured Bifidobacteriaceae bacterium
ACAATTCGGGATGCATTCTCGTTAAGTCATCAACAGTTATTAACGGTTCAGTGCAATTGACTGAGTTGACATTAATTCTCAATAGGTTGAGATCTGATGCAGTTTTATAGCCCATGAGCGATATATTGCTATCATTGGTGACATAGAATGTAGCTGCAGTCGTTTTGTTGCCCGACTGTACAATAGAGTCAAATACTCCGATAAGGCTGATTGGTATTTTTGAGCCATACGCATATATTCGCAACTTTGCTGGCTTCAGCGGCGGTTTATTTTTCATTGATGACCATTGTTTCTCATCAATTATATTAACGCTTGATCCGCTGTCTAAAATCAAATTGATGAGCGTACCTTGTATTTTGACATTCGTGCTCGGTTGTTTCAAACCTGGCGTTGTCCCGACTGAGAAAACGTACGTCTCGCCGTCGCTTTCCTCGTCTGCGGATGGTGGTGGCTGGTCGTCTACGAGTCGGACGTGTTGTGGACGACGTAGACCCCGACCGCGACCACGGAACTGCGTGTAGGTAGTCGGTGTTCGAGTGATTTCCGGCGGATGTTGATTCTGGGATGCTTGTACATGCCCGCCTCTTCCGCTCGATCGACAGCAAATCAACCAGTGGCCACGCTTTTGGCAGCCTCGGCAAATGGAAGAAAACGCAGGGCAGCTTTCCTTGCCCCCTGGATGCGGAAACGGTTTCGAGCAGTTGCGGCAGAGGGTCGCCGGATATCGACTAGCTGGCGGTCGACTCCAGTTTCCGCCGCGCGGTTGCCAACGGACGTAGGCGACAGATTCGCGTCCTGTAGCCGCATTTCCGGTAGCGCTCTCGATGACTTTTACTTGTTTCTCCGTAGTTTCCATTGAACGGCCGAGATCCAGCAACGCTTGTAACGACAGTGTGGTCTCAACGAGTGCCCGTCGACGCAGTCTGGTCGACAAACACGTCTGAATGATGTGCGACTTAATTTCTATGTCCACATTCGCAAATTCGCAATTTCTCGATAAATTGCGCAACCTTGAATGATACGCGTCTATTGTTTCGCCGTTCTTTTGCTTTTCCGATCGGAACGTGTATCGTTCGAATTCGACATTTCGTTTTGGATTGAAATGCGCGTCCAGAGCTCCTTTCGCTACTGTATAGACATTTGTGACGGCGGCATCAGCATCATCCGGTATTGGCGGCAACACTAAACCGTCAAAAATTTCGAACACCACCTCACCAGCGAGGTGCAATAGCAACGCCTTTTTTCGAGCATTGTCTGTTACATTCATCGCAATGATCAGATTGTCAAAGCGGTCCGACCAGCGCTTCCAGCGCTGTGCTACTGACGTCAGATCTGCGTCCGGTACGAACGGAGCGATCTGCGGTATGTTCGCAAGATCAGCCATCGCAACGATACGATTTTAAACGTTTAGTCGGTTAATTTACGATCGGTTCGGTCGACTAGTTGCGCATCCTCGTCGCCAATGTTGCATCGTGCTTTGATTGCTTATTATGTATTCAATAATCGTATACTGATATGATGCACGTTTAATGATAATCAGACGTCTTGTTCGTTCGATGGCTATAGCAACTAGTGACTACTCTAACAGTCTGCGACACGTATACTAAATAAGCCACGCCTACTGGCTACGCACGTGACAGTCAGTCAGTCAGTCCAGGATACTACATTCCTCCCTTCTTTGAATTTAGCCTAGGTTATATTAATAATGTTTATAAAATTAATGTTTATGAACTGTCTTAATAATATTTTAAAATAAAATGTCTTAAACTCTAAACGAGAAGATATAGAGAGTAACTGTACTACACTACACTATACTACTCATGGTACTCAAGTTCCAACAACATAGTCATTGAGTCTGTTCGGTCTCTGTCTGTTACGAGTTGGGTAACGTTCTCGTCTTGCGTTCGCAATGTTTCCTGGCATTGCAGGCATTGCAAGCGGTGCATGGACCGGCTGCGGTTGCTGTTGTTGTTGTTGCTGATGCTGCATTGGCAGTTGCACAATATCGTCATCGTCTGACTGTTCACTTTCGATTTCAGTTTCGCTTTGCACTGTTGAATTCAGCTGCTTGAAGAATGATGAGTTACGTGTGATTTCTTTCCTTCCGCGTCTTGCTGTGATCATTGATCCTTTTATTTCAGAGATTTTGTATGGTACTGGATCGTAGATGCTAGACAGTTTGTTCGTTCTATTCTGTCGCACCAGTACTGTATCGCCAATTTTAAGTTTACATTCAGTTGCATTGTTTCGATTATCAGCATATGCTTTCATGATCGCTTTGGCTGCTCCATCTCTCCGACGAACTTCTTGGTCGTCTGCTTTCGTGACCTGTTGATATTCTGGAATTCTCGTTCGTGGTTTACAGCAAAATAACATTTCGTGTGGTGATAGTTTTGTCGTTGAATGTGGGCTTGTTCTGAATGCTCCCAGGAATGACTGCATCTCTTGCTTCCAGTTCGTTCCTTGTTGATGAGCAATGCGCAGAATTTTCCCCA
>CAYPTV010000522.1:0-2494 GCA_964413505.1 uncultured Bifidobacteriaceae bacterium
GCGACCGCGTCGCGCTCGACATCACCGACGCGCTCATCGGCCAATACGAAGGCAGTTCGCGCGGGCTGTTGCAATATTCGTTCGTGCTGGACCAGCTTTGGTTCAGCCGCGACCCCGTCGCGCTCGACACGCTGGCGATAAAAGAACTTGAGCACGAACGCCGCGCGTTCGACGCGCCTGAATTCAAGCCCAACCTCGAACTATACGCCAACGCCGCCCTTCTCCAGCTCGGCATGAACGACACGAATAAAATCCGGGTGGAGAAAATTAAATAGAACTCCAAAGACGCGAAAGAGAACAGCCGGTTTGTCGCTAAAAAACAGCCAAACCTGTCGGAGCGGCAGAAAATCGGCATTCGCGCCGCCGCGCCGGGAATTTGTCATCCCGTGCCCGCCCGCTCCAGCCGCTGCCGCCATTTTCAGGACGCCTGCCGCATTTTACGAGGGGCTGCCCGCAATTTACCACCCCTTGCCGCGATTTAAGGAGCGTTGCCCGCAATTTACCGGGGTCTGCCGCGATTTACGAAGCCCCGCCCGCAATTTTTCTCCGGCTGCCGCGAATTTTTCCACCCCTGCCGGGAAATTACGGAGGCTTGCCTCCATTTTTTCCGCCTTTGCCCGCAATTTGCCGAGGCTTGCCGCGAATTTCTCTGCGCCCGCCGGGATTTACAAGAAGCTGCCGCAAAGCCATTTATGTAGGAGCCGACGTGAGAAGGCTCAAATTGTTCCGAATTTTGCTAATCAGAGCCTCGTCACCTCGGCTCCTACAATTTTCAAACTCAAAACTAGCAATTAAACACTAATAATTCATTTGAGCAACCATCGCCCGCACTTCTCCGCCCCGCCATTGATCCTGCCAACGGCCAATCCGCGACGAATTCCGCCTAAACACCTTCCCGGCGGACAACCACACCCCGCCCGAGCCGACTCCCGCCGCCGACCCCGAAGCCATAATTTGTAGCAGCCGACGTGAGTCGGCTCATTATTTTTGCGGGCAGTTTTGGATGGAGCGGACTCACGTCCGCTGCTACGGTGCTTGGAATGTAGCGTTCGGCCTGTGGCCGAATCAGGTCGAGCCACAGGCTCGACGCTACAACGATTTGGGACGGAGAACAATCTGACGGGGCTGGATTGCCTTGCACCCGCTGACGTTTGGTTTGTTCCATGGCCAGCCGCCGGGGAAAAGCGGCAGAGGGCTGCCGCAGTCCAAGACGCTGGCGCGATTTTCTGCGGCCATCGTGAACGCGAAGCGTCTTGGAGTGCTCCAGCCCTCTGGAGCTTTTGCGCTTTGCGGCTTCAAATGGATTTTGAAACCTCGGTGCAAATGCGCTGGACTGAATCTTGATGGCGAAATATATTTCAAAACGTGAAACGAGATTGGCTGCAAAACCTGCGGCGACTCCGGCGAAATAAAAATTAAGGGCTGACCCTTTTATGAAAAACATTTTGTGGCTGACAACTTTTCTTTTAATCACGATGCCGTTAGCCATGCACGGGCAAGAACAAGACAATCAGCAATCGGCGCTTGATGGCATTCCCATCCTGCCAAGCAAGACAAACCCAGAAATCCAAACCTTTGATACACCTCATTTCATCTATGTAAATCGTGACATTGTCATTTCCAACAATCCGAGCCTGCCAGCGGACAGGCATCAATTATTACTCTTTATTCCAGGAACCCAACCTACCGGCCACGGCGGAGGGAAAGGTCCTTACAAATTTTTGGAAGAAGCTGCCAATCTTGGTTATCACGTCATTAAATTAACCTATCCCAACGATGTTGCTGCTGCGGAGGCCTGCAATAAGGATGGAAATCCGCAATCGTTTGAACAATTCAGGATGGCGCTGATTGCTGGAGGCTCTTTCAAAAATATGACGATAACACGAGCCGACAGCATAGAAAACCGCCTGATTAAACTGCTGATCTATTTGAAGCAAGCACGACCTCGCGAGCATTGGGAACAGTTTCTCAATGATGATGACAGCATCAAATGGGAATGTGTTGCGACCGCAGGGCAATCCCAAGGTGGAGGTCACGCTGCTTTGATTGCAATCAAGCATCGTGTCGCTCGCGTCATCTGTTCTGGTGCGCCAAAGGATTACAACCATGTTCTTGACAGACCCGCCGCGTGGTATCACGAAGCATCCGCAACAGCCAAAGACCGCTTCTTTGCGTTTAACCATGATCAAGACGGCATGGGTAATTGCACTCCCGAAGAACAAATAGAAAACTTGCGGGCATTGGGGCTTGATAAATTTGGCGCATCAGCCGACGTGGACACTGAAAAGTCACCTTACAACCACACTCGAATTCTGACAACCGACTATCCAGGAGGAAAATTGAAATCAGTAGACGCGCACGAAGCATTTCTAAATCCTAAAAATGCTGACGTGTTCAAAATTGTTTGGGACTATGTGCTCACCGAGCCAGTGCAGTAAGTCACGCCTTCCAGACTTTTCCGTCCGCAGTTTTGATTCCGGCCATCGCGTTGCGC
>CAYPTV010000523.1:0-2493 GCA_964413505.1 uncultured Bifidobacteriaceae bacterium
CTGGCTCGTGAAGTCCGAACCGGACACCTACTCGTGGTCGCAACTCCTGGGCGACCGCCGGACCGCCTGGACCGGCGTCCGCAATTACGCCGCCCGCAACCATCTCCGCGCCATGAAATCCGGCGACCCCGTCTTCTTCTACCACTCCGGCGATGAGAAGTCCGTGGTGGGTCTCGCCCGCGTCGCAAAGGAATCCTACACAGACCCCACGGCGGACGACGGCGACTGGTCGGCGGTGGACATCGCGGCGGAAAAACCCCTTGCCCGTCAAGTCACCCTCGCGCAGATCAAGGCGGATAAAACCCTCAAGGAAATGGTTCTGGCAAAACAATCGCGCCTGTCCGTCTCGCCCGTGACGCGCGAACAGTTTGAACGCCTCCTGAAACTTTCCGAAACAAAGGTCTGATGCGCCAGCCGCCGGGTTGGATCGTTCTCAATAATACTGTGACCGTGTTTTTCCAGCGCGCCTGAAAAGTTCCGCGAGGTTTTGGAGTGTGGCAGCCCTCTGCCGCTTTTCCCCCGGCAGGACTGGCGGCGCAAGAGCGGCAGGGGGCTGCCGCACTCCAAGACGCTGGCGCGCCAGAAGACAAACCCATCCATCCAGCCGGCTCCATGTCCGTATTTATTCTCTAATTTCCCCTCAACGTGTTTGCGGCCAGTTTGGCCTCGTCGTATGTTTCGAAAATCAAATCCAGTCCCACGCAAATGTTCTTCTTGTCAAGGTATTCGACACTTCCGCCTAGGGCGGTCTCAGCCACCTCCACGCCGTCCTTCATTATTTTGACCGTCGGATGGCTGCTTGCGATGGCCTTAATCTCATCAGGACTCTTGCTTGCATACTCAAACAACACTTTTTGAAGTGGGTGTTCAGTCGGGGTGGTGATCAATTGCACTGAATTTGTTTTGACATCTTGCGAGGTTAAAATGATTAAACGTGGCTGATCTCCTGCGCGCAGCGGCGCCAACTCGTCGTGGTAGTAAACCATTACACTCTTGCTGTCCCAATGTTTAATCTCAATGCCGGCTTGATCAAACAATGCCTTCTCCAGCACCGGCGTCAACGCCTCCAGTGAACCGCTGAATTTCAACGTGATAGTGGCGGCGTTTGTGGGAACGTCAATTCCATTAATCTTGGATGATCTGGTGGATACCATGTAAAACTCCAACGCCTTGTCCGCCGGGACGTTCACCCAGTTAAGGTGGAAGGTTACATTGTTGGTTTCCTGCCCGCTGGCTGGAAAGCTCGCCAGCACGCCCATAAATACCGCCACAGCCAGAAACGATGCGATTCTCATAAAATTGATGATCCACAAATCATGACATGCCCTTTGTGATAATGACTTCATGTAAGCGCACCCGCCATTTGCCATCAAGCATTTTCCACCCAAAAATTCACCGGCGCAAAAAGGTGGGGCGGGCAGTCCCCTGCACGCCGCGAACGTGGTAAATATCATTTGCTTCATGGCAACCGTCCCCCGGCGCGCTGGGAGTGAATGTAAACAGATTGGACGCCTTTTGAAACTTGCCAAAATGAAGTTCTGACGCGCAAGCCGCCAGTTCGAGCGATCTAATAAAATGTGGCCGTGATTTGCCAGCGCGCCTGAAAAGTTCCGCAAGGTTTTGGAGTGCGGCAGCCCTCTGCCGCTTTTCCCCCGGCAGGACTGGCGGCGCAAGAGCGGCAGGGGGCTGCCGCAGTCCAAGACGCTGGCGCGCCAGAAGACAAACCCAATCCAGCTTGTCGCCATGCTTATCTTGAACCGCCCTGGTTTGAACGGAGCGCGGCTGTGTCGCAGACCAGCCGCAGCAATGTGGCCACGTCTGCGGCCGACGCTCCGCGCACAGCCGCCCTCCGCAAATCCCCAAATCATTCCCCCCATCACCCGCGCTTGACCCGGCGGTTCGGAAAATGTATTTATCGCGCCCGTAACCCGGCTATAACCATCAACCAATATGCGCCCATGACTGATTCCACCATCCAAATCAAGGACACCACCGCCAACCCCGCGCCGCTCGGCCTGCTCGGCTTCGGCATGACCACCGTGCTGTTGAACTTCCACAACGCCGGCTACTACGAACTCAACAGCATGGTCCTGGCCATGGGCATCTGTTACGGCGGCATCGCCCAGGTCATCGCCGGCATCATGGAATGGAAGAAGGGAAACACCTTTGCCACCACCGCCTTCATTTCCTACGGCTTCTTCTGGCTGTCGTTCGTCACGCTCGTGCTGCTGCCCAAGATTTCCCCCGCCAACGCCGTCGCTCCCACAAGTGAGTTCTCCCTGGGAATTTACCTTTCGATGTGGGGCCTGTTCACCGCCGTCATGTTTCTCGGCACGCTCCGCCTGAACCGCGCTTTGCAGTTCGTGTTCGGCTCCCTGACGATTCTGTTTGCCTTGCTGGCCGTCGGCGATTTCACGGATGCCAGCCCTGAGTTCAAACATTTCACCGGCTACGAAGGTCTGGTGTGCGGGTTGTCCGCCATTTACACCGGCC
>CAYPTV010000524.1:0-2476 GCA_964413505.1 uncultured Bifidobacteriaceae bacterium
GCGCAGGCGTTTGGCCATGACGCGGCAGGCGGTGGGCGAAATATCAATGCCAATTCAGTCACTCAATTTTTTAAGGAGGCGGCTGGAATTAGTGGGAAGAATTTCTAAATTTTCGGACATCGGTGCGAACTGCATTGCGAATTCGTTTAAGATTTATTGTTGTCAAATCGGGCAAATGGACAATGGGCTTCTTCATTTTCAATCTTTTCGACAGAACCGGATAATAATTTTCGTTGGATAACCCCATTTCTTTCATACCAGCTTTGATCGAACCTATCAGGCTGTTTCGATATAACTCTGGAGCTTTCGATTTCCATCCCTCCTTTTGGATTGCTTTCTGTGTGCGATACCAACCCTCAGCAAGATTCATTTCCCCCGATAGGAAATCTTCCCGATGGTCTAATTGAAAGTGATTTTTGAAACGACTTCCCCACTCTCCAAATGCTTTTTTACGAGTTTTGCCAACTTCACCTTCGGCAAGGTCTGCAATCCACTCGCTGATTTGGTGTTCTTCCTCTGCGGTGACACTGCCGGGACGCCTTTCCTTGATGATTTTTTCAGTTGGAGGACGTGCATAATAATTATCGCCGACGTGTTGGTGAATGTTCCCTTTTTTTGTTTTGGCTGTTTGGCTGACGCTTGGTCGTGGCTTGCGAATCGGCTTCGGAGTTTTAGGCCGAGGCTCGAATGCGTTTAGCACCAGCACGAGATGGTCTTCAAACAGTTTGCGAAATTCTGCACGGGAATTAAAGTTTCGGGCAATGCCGCGAGCACGAAGTGTTTGTCTGAATTGCCATAATGACTCTATTTGATGAGCATCAGCGTCGGGAGGCTTCGGTTCTAAATCAGAAAAATATACCATGACCTTTTTCTTTTGGTTAGCGGCCCGGAGTATTTCTTCTTGAGTGCCAGAGTCGGCAATTCCTGTTGGAGTTCCAAAACGTGACCAAAAAATAGCGACGAGAATTTTTGCCGGATCAACTATTTGGCGATTTGGAACATCTTGGCTACGGTCAGCCAAATCTGGATAAACATCAGTTAGCCAGTGGTGGTGTTTAACCCAGATTCCACGCGCTTCAGCATTCAGTTGATTCCAGTTCTCAACAACATCCTTTGCTATGCCAATTTCTTTGGCGACATCATTCGGACCGCACAAAACCAATTTTACAGGTGTAAGTTGTTTAGTGGTCATATTCATTTCCTCGCAATTTCCTTGTCCAGAATTTCGCGGACGGTGAGCGGTTTGATGGTGAGACCTTCTTTGCGCTGGAACCGGTCAATTTCAAACAAGGCATCGCCGGTAAAATCAAAGCCGACGAAATAGCCGAGCTTGCGTTCTTCGCGAATCATCACGGCTTCAAAGGCGTCAATGTCAGGACGGCCAACTTTATCCGTCTGCTTTACTTGAATCGGATACCATTCATCGGTGAATTCAAATTCACCGGCTGCTTTTCCTCGACGTTCCGGCACTGCGCTCACCGGATAGATACGCCCGTCAATTCCCATGTCACCAACTTTTACTTTATTCGCAATACCGCCAAGTGCCACCACCGCCCAGTTTTCAAATTCATAATGGGGATATTTTCGGAGTTCGGCTTCGGTCTTTGGCAAGTCGCGGACGATGAATCCACGTCCGATAGCCCAGAGGTCATCGTTTTCAGGGAAGCCGCAAACTTTTTTATCTTTCAACCGCTTGGCCATGACGCGGCAGGAGGTTGGCGAAATATCAATGCCAATCCACTGACGTTTCAAATTCTGCGCCGCGACTAGCGCCGTGCCGCAACCGCAAAACGCATCAAGCACGATGTCGTTTTCGTTGCTGCTGGCTTTGATGATGCGTTCGAGCAACGCGAGCGGTTTTTGGGTCGGATAACCAAGGCGTTCTTCACTGCCAGAAATGACAGGCTTGATGTCATCCCAAAAAGTTTGGAGCGGAACGCCGGGCATTTCTTCCAAGTAATGTTTCAGCATCGGCATTCCAGTGCTGCGATAGTAAATCTGTCCGGCATCTTCCATCTGCTTCATTTTTTCTTTCGAGTAAGCCCAATAACGCCCTTTGTATGGCTTCACGATTTTTCCATCCGGTGTTTTCCACTCGTAAGAAACGTCTCCGCCCGGTTTGTTGGCGGTCATGTCAGAAACGCGGAATCGCCCTTTCTCATCGTTGTAGCGATAATTTTCCTCAAGATATTGCTCGTCGTAAGCGGTGAATTGTTTGTTCCAAATCCATTCATTTGCGCCGCCGGTATAAAAGAAAATTGAATCGTGGTTCGCTCCGTATCTTTTTGAATCACTGTGCGCGCTGCTACGCTTCCAAACAATTTCGTTCTGGAAATTATTTTCGCCGAAAATCTGGTCGAGCATGACCTTGACGTAGTGGCTGGCGTGCCAGTCGCAGTGGTAATAAAAGCTGCCGGTCTGTTTGAGGACGCGGGCGAGTTGCACGCAGCGCGGGCGCATGTAGTCAATGTATGCC
>CAYPTV010000525.1:0-2462 GCA_964413505.1 uncultured Bifidobacteriaceae bacterium
CCTTGCCCAGCCGCGCGATTCCTTTGCGGATGTTTTCCTCGCTCGCGCTGCCGAAGCTGATGCGCATTTCGTGATCCGGCTTGGCGCGCGACGGGTCGTCGGCGTAGCACAGCTCGCCGGGAACGTAGAGCACGTCGGCTTTCAACGCGGCCTGAAACACTTTTGATTTCACGCCAGCGGAAATTCCATCCGGCAATCGCGCCCAGAAATAAAGTCCGCCGCCGGATTCCCAAATCTCCACGTTCGCCGGAAAATGTTCCGTGAGCGCCGACTTCATCACGCGTGCCTTGCGGGCGTAATTCTGCCGCACCTTGGCGACGTGCTTGTCGTAAAGCCCCGACGCCAGTGCGCCGGCCAAAAGTTGTTGCAGCAAATTCGCCGAGCCGAAATCGTGGTTGCCCTTGATGCGCTGGACGACGGTGAAAATATCCTCTGGCAGAATGCCGAAGCCGACGCGTGCGCCGGGCGCGTAAGGCTTACTGTAAGTGCCGGTGTAAATCACGCGCTCCGCCGCGCCGGGCAGCGTGAGCGCGGTCGGCACATCCGCGCCGTGGTCGAATCGCAATTCGCGATACGCGGCGTCTTCAATCAGATAAATCGGGTGGCCGGCGGCGCGCTCGAATCTTTTCAGCAGCTTCAGCGTGGCGGATTTTTTCGTGAGCGAAGTCGTCGCGCCGGTCGGGTTTTGAAAATAGGTGACGAGATAGAGCGCCTTCACGCGGCGGAGTTCGCCGGATTTTTCCAGTCGAGTTAAAACATTTTCCAAATGCGACAAATCAATCCCGTCGCGTTCGAGCTTCACGCCGCGCGCCTTGATGCCTCGGCTTTGGAGGATGCTCAGGAAAACAAAATACGTCGGGTCTTCGACGAGGATGATGTCGCCTTCGTCGCAAATCGCCTCGAGCGTCATGTAAAGCAACTGCTGCGAGCCGCCGGTGATGATGACGTGATCGGGTGAATATGATTTATCCTCTTCGTCCTTCATCCTCGATTTTGTTTTGAAGGACGAGGATGACGATGAGGATGAGGAGGGTTGGAAATCTAATTTGTGCAGATGCCTCGCGGTGAGCGTGCGCAAATTCATTTCGCCGGCGGTGATGCCGTATTGCAATGCAGGCTGGCCAGTTTTGGGAGAGCGCAAAATGTCATTGAGCAGCTTGCGCGAAATTTCGACGGGCAACGTGGAATTATCCGTGAAGCCGGCAGCGAGTGAAATGAGTTTGGGACGCGTGAGCGCGGTTTGCATGAGCCACGAAATCGGCGGCAATTCCGTGCGCCGGCCTAATTTTGAGAGGACGTTTGGCTTCATTTGAAAAGGTTTGTGATAATAAACAAGACAGAGCGGCAATCAAGTTGCGTTTTGTTGTTGGAGTTGAGGCTTCAGCCTGTTTTCCGGGGACAAGCCTTGAACTCCAACGGCTCGCGGGAACGCCCGCCCCACCAATCAATTTCTTGAGCCGAAGACGCTGTCGAGAATCGTTTCCTTGGTTTTCCAAATCAGCGCCATGGTGATGGCGAGCGGCGCGAGGCCGAGGAAAAGCAGGACGGCGGTTTCCGCGTGCTGCAGCAGTGATAAAATCATCGGATCGAAATTTTCAGGCAGATGAAACAATTTGCGCAAATCAAACATTTGCGGAATCGCAATTGAAGCGGCGGCGAAAGCGACCCAGCCGACGAGCAGCCAGCGGTTAAGCAAGGTGAATTGCCGCGTTTCCTGGCGCAGCGTTTCATCCGGCAGCATCGCGCCGAGTTGCCTGAGGACGACGTTGAGGTTGAACAGGAAAAGTATCGCCGACAAAACGAGGACGAAAACCGCCGCTTGGAAAAAAGGCTGCTGCGGCATTTTGTTTTCAAAAAAAAGAAACGGCGTGAGGCCGAGGTTGACGAGGCCGAGCAGTTTTGCGCGGTCGAGCGCATTGCGCCAGGGACGTTCTTGTTTTTGAAAACTGCCCAATTGCCAGAGGCCGAAAAGTAACAGCGCGTTTGCCGCGATCGCGGGGACAATTCCAATTGGCTTGAGCAATTCAATGCGCGCTGTTTCCGCGCAGACGATCAGCGACGCAGGCAGTCCCCAGAACAGCGCGGACAATCCGCGCGCGAGCCTGCCGAGCGAGCGGAGCAGTTCGGCGTCGCTTCGGGCTTTTAGATTTTGCGATTCGGTCAAAACGAAAGATAAGTATAAGCCTTCAACCCGCGTTCGTAATCATCGAGCAGGCGCATGGCTTCGGACGGTTTCATGCGGTCGGATTTGATGGCTTCGTCCATTTGCGCCTTCATCTGGCGTTTGAGTTCGTTTTCGTCGTATTGCACTTGCGCGAGCGAATGGATGATTGTCGCGCCTTCGATGATTTCCTCGATGTAATAGCCGCTCGGCTCGTCGGGTTCGAGGAAGACGTGGACCTCGTTGACGCGGCCAAAAAGATTGTGCAGGTCGCCCATGATGTCCTGATACGCGCCCATCA
>CAYPTV010000526.1:0-2444 GCA_964413505.1 uncultured Bifidobacteriaceae bacterium
GCTGGACATTTTCAAGGGCAAAGCCGTCGCCCTCGAAGCGCTGGCGGAATTTCTTTTGAAGCGGGAGAAATGATTTTAGCCGATGCCTTCAAGCCGGTCGGAATAGACATTCACCAGCTTGTGCGATTTCAGCAGCGTTTCGATCTGTGGCCAGACGCGCGCGAGCAACGCGTGAAAATCATTTCTGCGAAGGTTGCCAAACCGCAGATGCACGACCCACGGCGGCGGCGATTGCGTGATGATGCGGTCGGAAAAATCCGCGTCCTTGCTGACGATGACCAGTTTGTTTTTGCGGGCGAATTCCCAAATCTGTGAATCGCTTGGCTGCTTGCCGATGGTTGGAGTTGAAATGATTGGCAGCTTTGGCGAAAAGCGCAGCCGTGACGGCAGATTATCGTCGAAGAGGAAACCCTTCATGCCGTCTGCACCACGGAGAAATGATTGCCCATCACGCGCGAGGCGTAGTCGAGGCACGCCTGCACGTCGGCGCGCACGAGGCTGGGATATTCTTCCAGCACATCTTCAATCGAATCACCGGCGGCGAGAAATTCCAGGACCGTCTGCACCGCGATGCGCGTGCCACGGACGACGGGACGCCCGTTGCAAACATCCGGGGCGATTGAAATTCGATTCGACATGATTTTACGTTAATCTAAAATGGCCAAAAGCCAAATGCAAAACGCTGGGATTATGTAGTTGACATATAATTGGGCAAAACTGGTAGGGCGGGCAGTCCCCTGCCCGCCGGACGCGTGGATTGACAACAGGCGGCGCGCACGGAGTGACGCGCCCTACCGGATTATCTGTTATGTGCATAATCCCTCAAAACGCGCTGACAATTTTCAAGGGCAAAGCGATTGCGCTCGAAGCGCTGGCGGAATTTCTTTTGAAGCGGGAGAAATGAAATTATTCGCCCGCTACGACAAAAGTTTTTTTGGAAATGTAATCCTGTTCAACAAATGTTTTCTGTTCGCCTTCGCGCCGCCAAAATTTGGAAAATTTCACCGGCAGTCCGCTGCTGAAATAAAAACTTTTCCCATTTTGAAATTGGAAATGCAAATGCGGCTCGGTTGAATTACCGGAATGTCCGCAACGGCCAATTTCCTGTCCTTGCTTTACTGTCTGGCCGGTTTTTACCTGAACTGAACCGCACTTCAAATGTGCCAGCAGGCAATATTCGTTGTCAGCGTGTTCAATGAGAACAGAATTTCCGCCGATGTTTCGCGTCAGCCAGTCCATCCAAAATGTTCCGACGTGAGGCGCATCGCGGATTCCATCGCGCGCCTTGATCACCACGCCGTCGGCTGGGGCAAGAATCGGCGCATCAAAACAAAAATAATCTTCAAGCCTGCGTCCATCGCCGTCGAATGAACGCCCGTTGTGTCCATATTTCACAAGGTCATAAGCGAAGCGCTGGCTTGGGATGCTCCAAGAATGGGAAGTTTCTTTTTTGACGCCCCCATTAAACACACACCACTCGCCTGCAACCGGCAAAATGTAATTCATCTTCTGTTTGTGTTGCTCCGCTTCCAAAATCGGACGGCCAAAGATTTTTTCACAAACGATTCCAACCGTTAGAAGTAAGCTCTGCGCGACAAGCAGTGGGTTGAGACAGAAAAGCAGATTTGAAACTTGGTAATTGAAAAGCATGGCGGAGGCTTTTCTTGGCGTGTTGAACCGGGGATCGGGTTCAGAATTGGATTTATCGTCGGTCGTTTTGCTGTTTTTGAGGCTGACTTTGAGACTGAACAACCAATTAACAATACCGACAAACCCGCTCCATGCGAAAATCCAAACAGTTGTGACTAGGAATGTTTTATTTTTGCACAAAATAAAGATAATCATCAGCCAGCCGCCCCAGAGCAAAAAATTCTTGGCTTGTTTGTTCATCTAATTTTGTATTTGTGAATAGCAATTAACTTTGATTCAAGCAAGTAGGATTGGCATTGCTCGCCAAAAGATTTTTCATTCGCTCCACTCGCCGGTTTGCAGATACGGCTTGAGTTTTTCCTTGAGCGTTTCGCGTCCGCTTTAATTTCCCGTCCATTTGTAGTCGTAGCCGTCGGGCGGTTCGTAGAAGGCGGAAAATCCGTCCACTCCCTGCGTGCCGTTCCAATAGATTTTTATGTAGCTGGCGTGGCCGTCCACAAAGCTCATCACGTTGAGGGCGTCGGGGAATTGCAGCGGCTGGCGGCGGTCGTGGCTGCTCAGGCCTCCGCCGCCTGAAATCTCGCCGATGAGTTCGGTCATGGACGGCTCGCGCGTGGTGGCAAATGGCTTTTGCGCCATGCCCACGTCGTTGGTGTTGTCGCCGCGCGAGAGGCCGTTGAACCAGTAGCTGGAATAATGCGTCCACGACTGGTTGCAAAAACCCTGGCCGGTCAACGGACGGTCGGTGAACCATGAGCCGAGCGTGCCGGAAAAAACCCAGTCGTCGGCGGGGC
>CAYPTV010000527.1:0-2441 GCA_964413505.1 uncultured Bifidobacteriaceae bacterium
TGTTGTCCGCGCCGCGGATGGCGATGTAGGCCTGCATTTTTTTCATGCGGAACATTTCCAGATCGCGGATGTCACCGGCCTGTTTTTCATCAATGCCCAGAAGCTGCTCGCGCCCGACGCGCGTATGGCGCGTCTCGACAAACGGCGTGGCGCCCGCCGCGCGCACGGCGCGGATGAGTTCCACGGTGAATTCATCTGGCACGTCAATCATGTCGAGCAGGATGCGGTCGCCCTTTTTGAGCGCGGTGGAATAGTTCACGAGCAGCCTGGCCAGTTTGGTGTAACGCGGGTCGGTCATAATTGTTTAGAGGATAAAATAAATGAAGGAAAGAATCAAACGTGCGGTGGTTCTTCCCCGCGCTCGGCGAACCAGTGACGAAGAATAACCAGGTCGCCGGCATCTTTTTCGCGATGCGTGCTCGCTTTCATGCGCCAAAGCAATCGCGGCGAAGCGAATGGAATCGCATACCCTCCACTTCGCGCACGACGACATTTTTCGCCGCCTCGGCGCAATCAGTTCCGCCCGCTGTGCGCATCAAGTCCACGAGAATTTCATCGCCGACGCGGATGACGTTGTATTGCTGAAGCTCACCCGGTTGAAGTTTGCGAACGGCATTGTCCGGCGATTGTCATTGGCCGCGCGGATCGCAAATCCGCCAATCACAACAAACTTCGCCCCGCGCAGGTTCAGTTCGCGGCACAAATCCCGCAAATCTTCCACCGTTGGTTCGCGCGGCTCTAATTTCTTGGACGGGCCAATCGGGTCAGGGGCCGTCGCCGTTGTTGTTCTTTGTCCACAGCGCGGCGGGATCGGTCCTGTCCAGCTCGTAACCGATGTCGCTGTTGCGGATCAAGGCCGCATGGCCGTCAAAATAAGCGGTGTTGACCCGCTTGCCATGACGAGGAACTGAACGGGTATAGTCACCACTGGGATAAGAAGCAGTGTCGCTCGGCACGCGAAAATAGGTGTCGGCGGTGGCCGGATCTTCCACCCAGTTGTCATAGTCGTCGTCGGGATTGGAAATGTATCCCGCATCCGCGAACACGATGGACTGGCTGGGCCTGGTCACCTGATTTTCGGCGGCGGAACCGAATACCGGGTCCGGGTTTCCGGCTTTTGGAATGATGTGTCCGTATTCGGGATAATTCATGCCGATGCCAAGGGTATATTTGGAACTGCCGGACTGGCCGTGGGAAAGCGTGGCAGGCACGGTGAGGGCGGGACAGTTAAAAACATTCTGCGCCGTCAGGAGGTTGTCCAGCCGCAGCTTGTCCGGCCACCAGAGATATTCCGTGCCGGGATTTTGAGGGTTTTGGACAACAAAGGTGGCGGGATCGTAAGTCCAAGCCGGCCAGCCGGCCACGCCTTGTTCAATCCACAATGGGATCATGGTCCCGTTGTTGTCGTTCACATACATTTTCGTGGCCATCACGATCTGTTTCATGTCGTTGAGGCAGGAGATGGATTTGGCCCTGGACTTGGCCGCCGCCAGCGCCGGCAGCAGCAGCGCCGCCAGGATGGCGATGATGGCAATGACCACCAGCAGTTCGATCAAGGTAAATGCGCGGCGGCGGGTAGACATTGCTAATATGACACCGCACGGATTGATTTGTTTCAAGGTTTTTTGTTCCATAATCTGGGATTATGTCTTTGACAAACTTTTGGGTGGTAGGGACGCCGCGCTGCGGCGTCCCCGTCCGGCAGGACGGAACGAGCGTAAAAAACGCCCGCTTTTCCGTCGCCTGACGCTACGCTCGGCGACGGGGACAGCGCAGCGCGCTGTCCCTACCTTGATGGTTTGTGAACTACATAATCCAACCATAATCCCGGAAAATGGCCGCTTTTTGGCCGGGCGGCGCGGTTTTGGGGTAAAAAGACCGTCATTTTAGGCTGGCGGCGTGCCGCCGAGGCAAAAAGACCGTCGTTTCGGCCTGACGGCGTGCCGCTGGGGTAAAAAGACCGTCGTTTTGAGGAAACGGCGGCCCGGCAGGGTAAAACGGCGGTCATCGCGGCCAGAAAGCGCGGCGGGAGCGCGAAAATGCAACCTTTCGGATATTTTGAGACCTGTGCAAAAGGTGTAGCGTCGAGGCTGCGCCTCGACTGGGTTCATATCAATTCCAATGTTTCCGGCCACAGGCCGGACTCTACAGTTTCCGGCTGCAGGCCGGACTCTACACCGCGCTTCGCGCGGCTTTTGCAGAGGTCTCATTTTCTCTTGAATGCCCGTTAAGAGTGTTTTTTTAATCTGGCTGCTGTTTGTGTCCATACGGGCCGCCGCCGTCCGGTTGGTTCGGATAACACCACAACCGGTTTTTATTTGTGTCTGCCACGTCATCAGCCCAAGCGTCAAGGCGGACGTAACTGACCGAACTGTCAAATGCCGCCTGGATGCCGCCTTGAGAATGCCGTCCGCTGACCCCTTCGCCCGGCCAGTTGGCGC
>CAYPTV010000528.1:0-2439 GCA_964413505.1 uncultured Bifidobacteriaceae bacterium
GGAGGAGTAGCAGCTAGAATGAAGGCATGTGTTTTGATACATTTATGAGTAGCACAAAAACACTACACGTAAATCACTCAATTCTCAACGCATTTTCAAACCTTATGCAAATTCGTAAACGCTTATTATTATTATTATTATTATGGACATTTATACCTAGCGCAAGATAGTAAATAACTGCAAATGCGCTAATGTAGCAGTCACACAGTAAACAGATATGTCTTTAGTCTCCTCCTGAATGTGTCAATACTAATGTCTGGATCATGCAAGTTAGCAGGTAATCTGTTCCATACAGTTGGACCACTGACTTGAAATGCGCGAGGTCCATACGTCACAGTCTGGGTTCTCGGCACTAACAGTCGCTGCGAGGAAGCAGACCGCAGTTGTCGTCGGTTGGACAGTGAAGAAACCAGCACACAGTCATCAGCCAGATAAGGTGGCGCCAGACCGTGTAGGCACTTATACACCAGAGTGGCGATTTTAAAGTCAATTCGCTGGTGTATCGGCAGCCAATGAAGAGAACGCAGCACCGGGGTGATGTGATCATATTTCCTGGATCCGGTGACTAGACGTGCGGCTGCATTCTGAATGCCCTGCAATCTCTCCAACAGACCCTTGCCAATGTTGAACAGCAGGCTGTTACAGTAGTCCAGACGACTGCTGACGAAAGCGTGGACCAGAGTTTGTGCAGCCTCTGTCGTCAATGATCGTCTAACAGCCCAGAGCTGACGCAGCTGAAAAAAACATGATCGACATAGAGCTGAGACGTGTTCATTCATTGTCAGCTGACTGTCGATATGAACACCGAGGTCAGTAACAGCAGTGGATAATGAAACGAGTGCTGTTGACAACTGAATTTCACTTATATCTATCTTGGCCAGTTGCTGACGTGTTCCAATCCAAATTATTTGTGTCTTGTCAGTGTTCATCTTCAATCGGTTGCAATTCATCCAGTGGTCAATGTGCTGGACACAACTGGCAAACCGTTCAACTGCAGAATGTGCATCATCTGCTCGAGTGCAGATGTAGACTTGAGTGTCATCGGCATATGAATGTGCATTCAAACCATCGTCTGCTATTATTTTGAACAATTCAGTGGCATACAGTATAAATAATAATGGTCCGAGGACCGATCCCTGTGGTACACCAGATGGTAATGCACTGACAGCAGACAAAACTCCATTGAAAAATACCTGTTGTGTTCTCATCGTCAAAAATGATCTAATCCAGTCCAAAGCCGTATCTGTGATTCCGAAGTCTCTTTCAAGACGCAATAGAAGAATGTCATGGTCTACGCAATCAAACGCCGCACTCAAGTCAAGAAGACCGAGCAAAGACACTTGCTGACCGTCCGCTGCGGTGAGAAAGTCAGATAAAACTCGCAGCAACGCCGTCTCTGTGGAATGATGACGTCGATAGGCGGACTGCATGCATGGCATCAAATTATGTTCTTGTAAGTATCGAACAAGCTGAGCAGAAACGAGTCTTTCAACAACCTTAGATAGAAAACTAAGGTTCGACACTGGCCTGTAGTTTTTCATTTCAGCTGCATCGAGATGTGCTTTTTTCAGCAGCGGAGTCACAACTGCATGCCTCTGTGAAACCGGCAGACATCCTTCTGCCAACGAAGCACTGCACATGGCTGTCAGGTATGGAAGCAGCACATCAATGCAACCCTTCACCATTGATGTCGGAATCGGATCAAGACTGCACTGCTTTGACGGTGATTTCATGATAACATCACGTACATCGTTCTCCGTGCAGGCCAAGAGTTGTTTGAATGATGCGTCAGTACTTGACTGAATGACTGGCGCTGGATAGCCATCCGTAGATGATCGAACAGATTGTACTTTATTTTTGAAGTATTCCAAGAAGTCTTCGGCAGTATGAGTCGGCGGAGATTTGCTGATGTTTTTATCACGGCCAAGGATCTTCGCTGTTGATCGCCAGAGCTTCGCTAATATGCCACTTTCGCTGAGAATACGGGTTGTCCAGTAGGTGTTCTTTTTCGTGTTGAAATCGATGTGTTTCTGTCGCACAGCTTTCGTCCACGCCACTCTGTCGTCGTCGTTCTTCGTACGTCGGTATGTCCTTTCCAGCCGCCTACAGTTACGCCGAATTGCCCTACAGTCCGAATCAAACCATGGAGAGAGTGGGCGAATTCGAGATCGCACCCAATGTTCAGGCGCGAACTGATCGGCAAGACGACGTAGTTCCGCATTGTAGATGTCGAACAGCTCCGACGAAGTCGCTGACGGCGACGGTGGACGGCCGAGAGGACCATCTCTGACCGCATCTTGAAATGACGACATGTCGACCGTTCGCCAGCTTCTCACACGACGATTGGTTGGTGGATAGGCGTGGTGTCTGAACGGCAGCGTAGCTGTAACGAGACTGTGGTCGGAGAGCATTCCGGGCGGGTTTACTATCGGCGAATCG
>CAYPTV010000529.1:0-2429 GCA_964413505.1 uncultured Bifidobacteriaceae bacterium
CAATGCGCACGCTGCGCACACCCGGACGACGCGCGACTGGACGGCCTACAAGCACCAGGCCGCCCACGGCGACAATCTGGGCGACATCCCGGTGACGCCCACGCCCGGCACGCCGCCGCCCGTGGTGCCGCCGGACATTTTTGGACGCGAGACCAAGCTGGCGGTGCGCATCAAGAAACATCCCAACTGCACCGAGGCCATTGCGCAGGACCTGGGCATCATCGGCGCGGAGGTGATCGTGGACCCGACCGGCTACCAGCCGGTGCTGACGCTCTCGCTCAACGCCGGGCATCCGCACATCGGCTGGCCCAAGCTGGGGATGGACAGCCTGGAACTCTGGAAGGACTGGGGCGACGGCAAGGGGTTTGTGCAACTGACCATCACGACGAACCCCGATTACGCGGACAATTCGCCGCTGCCCGCCGCCGGCGTGAGCGCGGTGTGGAAATTCAAGGGCATCTACCGGCTCAACGACCAGCAGGTCGGCCAGTGGAGCGACGTGGCAACGATTGGCGTGATTGGGTGAGTGGCAGAATTTTTGGGTTCCCGGTCAAAAGCGCTGGAGGGCCAGCGCACTCCACGACGCTGCGCGCGGTTCGAGGAGCGGCGTGGTGGCGCCGGCGTTTTGGAGTGCGGCAGCCCTCTGCCGCTTTCCCCAAACCACCGCGAAAATTTACGCTTCACATCCCAACCACGCAAAGGCATTTTTCCATCATGCCGGAACCCAAGACCCCTTGGCCGCACGCACCCACGCACCAGCTTTGCCAGCGCGGCACTTATTTTGTCACCGGCGCAACTTATCAGAAGGCGCATCACTTTCGCGGTGCGAAGCGGCTGCGGGTTTTGCAGCGCGGCCTGCTGACCGTGGCGGATAAGTTCGGCTGGCAACTGGAGGCGTGGGCGGTCTTCTCGAATCATTATCATTTCGTTGCCCACTCGCCGGCCGCCGCCGGAGATGCCGCCAGCCTGAACCCGATGTTAAGGATGTTGCACGTCAAGCTGGCTGGCTGGGTGAACAAACTCGACGGAACACCGGAACGGAAAGTCTGGTTCAACTTTTGGGAAACGCGGCTGACGCACCAGAGGTCTTATCTGGCGCGGTTGAATTATGTGCATCAGAACGCGGTGAAACACAGCCTGGTGCCGGTGGCGTGCCAGTATCCGTGGTGCTCGGCGGCGTGGTTTGAGCGCACGGTTTCGGCGGCGATGGTGAAATCCATCCACCGGTTCAAGACGGACAAGGTTTCGGTGGCGGATGAATATGAGGCGGCCGCGGATTGGTGAGGGGAAAGCGCCAGGGGGCTGGCGCACTCCAAAACGCTTCGCGCGAATCGCCCGCTACGCCGGGCTGAATGATTTTCATCCTTACAGGATGAAATTGGTTAGAAAAATCGGAACAATGAATCGCGGGCACAATTATCTTCATCGTTGCAGGATGAATATGGTTTGCCGCGGGCAATGCCCAGATTTTTCTTTTTTCCCGCGATGGGAGTTGTAGAGTTGGCTGCATAGCCCCGCATGAACGACAGCACGCCCAAACAACCGCGCCGCGACAAGGGACAAAAAATCCTGATGGCATTTCTGTGTCTCGCGCTGCTGGTCTTCACCTCCGTCCTGCTGCTGAACATGAGCGACAAAGGCGGGTTGATCCGTTACGAACGGCAATGGGAGGCCAAGGGCGAGCATTTCGACTTTGCCAGCTTCATCCCCAAGCCCGTGCCGGACGACCAGAATTTTGCGCTCACGCCCATCGTGGCCAGTTGTTATGAAAGTTTGCTGGACAAGAACGGGCATAGAGTTGTTCCGTTCAACACGAACGTCATCAACCGGCTGGCGATGGAGACTTATGGCGAGGAATCGCTGGCGCATTATCCGACCAACAGCGGCAATCGGGCAAAAGGGTTGAAGACCGATTTGAAGGAGTGGCAGCTTTATTATCGCACTCTGGCAACAAAGACTAACGAGTTTCCGGTCGCGCCGCAGGAACAATCGCCTGCCGCCGATGTCCTGCTGGCCTTGAGCAGATATGATTCGACCATTGAGGAACTGCGCCAAGCCGCAACGCTGCCATATTCACGATTTCCGCTGAACTATGACAGTGATTTTCCAGCTACCATTAATTTGCCGCATCTGTCAGCGTTAAAAAGTTGCAGTCAGATGCTTCAGCTTCGGGCTGTTGCCGAATTGCAGAACGGCCAGAGCGATCTGGCGCTGGCGGATGTGAAGCTGATGTTGCGCTTGAATGACTCCATCCGCACCGAGCCTTTTCTGATCTCTCATCTGGTCCGGATCGACATGCTGAACCTGACGCTCCAGCCGGTCTGGGAAGGGTTGCAAGACCACAAATGGTCGGACGCGCAACTGGTGGAACTGGATCAGGAACTGGCCAAGCTGGATTTTCTGGCGGATTACGAATTCTCCATGCGCGG
>CAYPTV010000530.1:0-2422 GCA_964413505.1 uncultured Bifidobacteriaceae bacterium
ATTTCCTCCAAGTCTTCCTTCAAGTTGTCTTTCCATCTCTTCTTCGGACGTCCTCGTTTCCTTGACCCATGCACTCGACCAAACAGGGCAATGTTTGGGAGTCTGTCCGCTTTCATCCTGGTAATGTGGCCAAAGTATCGTAGTCTTCTTCTCTGTATTCTCTGGACGACATCCATGCTGATGTTGAGTTCCATTCTGATGTCTGCATTCCGAATTCTGTTTCGTCGTGTGACGCCCTTGATCCTCCTCAGGCAGTTCATTTCGAACACTCTCAGCTTCTGCTTGGCCGTTTCTTTCAGTGCCCACGTCTCGGAGTTGTATAGCAATACACTCAGTACCAGCGTTTCGTAGACTTTAACTTTCGTCTCTAGGCTGATGTTCTTAGCCTTCCAGATTGAGCACAGACTTTGCATAACTCCACATGCCAGGCCGATCCTTCTCTTGACATCTTGATCAGTTGTTGCGTCTTCGCTAATAGTACCGCCCAAATAGATGAAATCCTCCACCTGGTTCAGTTTGCTATCACCGATCTTTATTTTAACTTCCTTTCTCATGGAGCCTATATGCTGAACTTCCGTTTTCTCTATGTTGACCGCCATTCCCATTTTCTTGCTTTCAGTCACAATGTTGTTTACTAGTTCTTGAAGTTCTTCTTGACTTTCTGCCATGGCTGCAATATCATCGGCAAATTGGAGATTGCTGATAACGTTCCCATTCAAGACTGCTCCAGCGTTCACATCATTCAGTGCTCTTGCCATGATGATCTCCAGGAAGATGTTGAAGAGCAATGGTGACAGCATACATCCCTGGAGTACTCCAACAATTGTTTCAAACCATTCTGATACATCGGCTCCAACTCTTACTGTACTGAAAGTTCCTTTGTACAGATTTTCCAGCAACCTCACAATCTTTTCAGGGTATCCCATACTTCGTAACACGGTCCACAGGCCTTTGCGCCAAATGCTGTCGAATGCTTTCCGGAAGTCGACATAGCATACGAACAGATCTTTACTGAAATCAGTGTATTTCTCAGACAGCTGTCGCAGAGTAAAGATCTGATCGATTGTACTTCTGGATGCCCTGAATCCGGCCTGCTCTTCAGATAATATTTCCTCCGTCTTTTTCCTGATTCGCTCCATGAGAATTGAGGTAAATATCTTACTGTAGTGGCACAACAGACTTATTCCTCTGTAGTTGTTGCAGTCGAGTTTGTCTTTCTTTTTGTGAATTGGTATTATGACTGCTTGCTTCCACTCGTCTGGGAAGGTCTCTTCGTCCCATATTCGTTGACACAGTAGGTAGGCAGTTTCCAATCCTCTACCTACTGTGGCTGCTCTGATCTCTTCTGCTGAAATGTTATCGATTCCAGGCGCCTTGCGAGGCTTCAATCTTGCAATTGCTCTGGAAACCTCTTCGATCAGTATGCTCGGCGTCGGTTCTAAGTCGCAGTTGTCAGTCAACTGGTTCAAGCTGGTTTCGTCAACTGGATTTGGGTCGTTGTACAGCCTTTCGAAATATTCCTTCCATCGGGTCTTGACTTTTCCGGCATCCGTTATATTTTTCCCATCTTTATCTTTGACTGTACTTACTTTTTGTGCAATCTTCCCTGTTATTCTCCTCACACCCTCATACACGTCCCGGCTTTTGTTGTGCTTTCTACTTCCTTCTATTGTTTCACATATTTCAACTATAAATCGTTCTTTATCTGCTTTTGCACTCTTCTTCACTTGTCGGCACAGGAAGTTGTAGTGTTTTGATGAAGCTCTGTTTTCTCTTCGTTTCGCCTTCCAGCTGCTCCTCTCATCTGCAAGCTTTAATGTCTGTAGCGAGAGCCAGTCTGGTCTTGACCCTCTTTTTGCCTTCCCTAAAATCTTGTCAGCGGATTCGTGCATAGCTGTTCGTATATCTTTCCAGTCCTCTTCAATAGATGTCTTGCCATGGTCTTTTCGTTTGATGGACATGTCTTCCCACCTATTTTCTATTTCTGATTGGTAGTTTTCCAGGACTGTCTCATCCTTCAGTTTTAAGATATCTGGTTTACTTCTCTCATCTCGTTTGAAATTTCTTCTGAGTTTCAACTTTATGTTGGCCATCACAAGTTGGTGATCGGATCCGACATCGGCGCTGGGGAAGGCTCTGCAATTTCTGAGACTGCCTCTCAATTTCTTGCCGATGATTATGTAG
The DNA here is from genome assembly GCA_964413505.1 of uncultured Bifidobacteriaceae bacterium. Classification (GTDB taxonomy): domain Bacteria; phylum Verrucomicrobiota; class Verrucomicrobiia; order Limisphaerales; family UBA11358; genus UBA11358. The sequence goes on from CAYPTV010000530.1 coordinate 2,185, forward strand.
TCAATCTGGTTTTGGTCCACTCCGTTTGGTGATTGCCATGTCCAGCATCTACTGCTCTTGGATTGCTTGAATTGTGTATTTGCTATTATCAAGTCGTTCATCGCACAGAATTCCACGAGTCTATCTCCTCTTTCATTTCTTTGTCCAAGTCCAAATTTTCCCACCACTCCATTTGAGTTCTGATGTTGAGTGCCCACCTTTGCATTGAAAGCACCCATCAGGATTATCACGTCTTTGC
>CAYPTV010000531.1:0-2420 GCA_964413505.1 uncultured Bifidobacteriaceae bacterium
TCTTCATTTGCTTTTGGAAACCAATCGTCGCCACCGTGCCGCCCAGATGCGCCGACCGGCTCGCGGCAATCGGCAACGGTGCAACGGTCTGCAAAAATGACTAACGGATGCGGGCTTTCTTCAAAAATTTTCCGAAGTCCTTGCTATGCCAAGCAACGAAGTCATAATCGCAACTGTAGCAAATCCACCATTCAACTTGAGATTGCTTGTCTGGTTCAGGGTAAGCTTTCCAAGTCAAATGGAGTCTTTTTTTGTCATTCTCAAAACAATGTGGACAAAAGGGTGTTTTATCTTCATTTGCCCAATACAGTGCGCGTTTGTATTCCAGCTTGCGATTATTTGCGGATACAATCAGATAAATGCAATAGCCGAGTGAGCATAAAAGCACCAATCCTAATTGTAGGAGGATTGGCTTTCCTAACCATTCAACAATGGTGTCAAAAATTAAATTTCCTAAACGTGATAGGAGTATTGTGCCAATCGCTGTTGCTGTTACTGCTATAGCTAGTGCTAACCATTTTGCTGGTTTCGGTTTTAGCTCATTTGGAACGGGAACGGCCTCATTTTCTTCACGATTCATAATTGACGACTATTGTATCAAATCGCTTTTTGCTCGGTTGCAAGTTTCGCAAAGCAGTTCGATGTTCCGAGCGGTGTTGCTGCCACCTCTTGAAACCGGGATGATGTGGTCATATTCCAGATTTTCCCGGCTACCACACTTGACACATTTGCCTTCGTCTCTGCGCCAGACTTCCCGACGAACTTCTGATTGAATTGCCTGTCTCATTTGATTGGCCAACTCTTTATTGCCGCGCAAAGAAAATTGTTTTGCAGCTTGCAACGCAGCGAGACGCTGGCCTTGAGCAATTTGTCTTGGACTTAATTTTCGAGCCAAATTATCGCGAAATTCAATTGCTGTTTTATCGCCTTGCGCCGCAGCTATGTTCGCCCATTTGTATGCTTCCACATAATTTTGCGGAACACCGTGACCACTAGCATAACAAACAGCCAAAAGAAATTGACCGTCAACATTTCCTTGTTCAACTGCCTTGAGAATCCATTTTATAGCTTCGGTATAATCTTGCTGCACGCCAAGGCCATTAAAATAGATTGATCCCATCATGCTTTGCGCTTCGACGCGACCCTGTTCGGCTGCCTTAAGAAACCACTTTGCTGCTTTAGTGTCGTCTTTTGCTACGCGAAGACCGTTCTGGTAATAATATCCCAAGGAAATCTGCGCTTCGGCATTTCCCTGCTCGGCTAAACTAAAAGCAATTAAAAATTGTGCTTCATAGTCTCCATCTTCTGCAAGTTTTTGAACTGCTTTTAGAGCGTCGTCGAAGTCAGATTTCTCTTTTGGATCATTTTTGGGTTTAGCAAATTCTTCAATGTATTTTTGACACTCTGCAATTTGCTCTGCGCTTATTTTTGAGGCAAGTTCGTCAGCATTTTCTTTTGCCCCGTCATGGTCTTGCGTTGCCGCAAGCTTCATCCACTTGTAAGCCTCAACGTAATCTTGGACTACGCCATCACCCTTTTCATAACAAACAGCCAAATTATTTTGTGCGACAGCGTAGCCATGCTCGGCTGCTCTACGCCACCATTTCAGAGCTTCTGAAAAATCTTTTGGAACGCCTTGTCCCAAAAAATACGCTGCTCCAAAACTATATTCGGCGTGGGCATTACCCTGTTCGGCTGCTTTAACCAGCCATTTTATCGCTTCGGCTTCATCTTTTACGAGACCTAGTCCGTTCATGTAGCAAATGCCCAAGTTGCCTTGAGCTTCGGCGTGTCCATGCTCGGCAGCTTTTTTCAACCATTTCACGGCCTCATTGTAATCCTTTGGAAATTCCGAACCTGCATAGAAGGCAAGTCCCAAAGTAACTTGTGAACGTGTATGTCCAGCTTCGGCGGCTTTCTTTAACCAACGCCATGCAATAGCATCTGCGTCATCGTTTTGAAATATTTCTGAAGTAATCGGCGACGGTGATATTACAGGAGGCGCATCTTGCACTTGAGGCACAAAGATTTGTGTTTCCAATTCGCAGTGCGGACAAGGCACGGTTGTATTTTCCGTGGTGTCAAGCTGATTGGCATCAAATTCTATTTTGCCGCTGCAATGCTGGCACGGGCAGGTCACATAATTCGGCGCAATCTGGACGTCTGGTTGATTCATATTTTCACCTTCAAGCAGTCAAGACATTCAAACGCCAATTGCCCCAAACGTCCATCGCAAAATGATTTTGGCACGGCGTTCGTCCCCACGGGCCAACCGGAAATGAGCCCGGAGCGCGCCCGTCCCCGGGCGCAGCAACGTTGCCAACCAAGCCGCCATCGAAACATCCAAGGCGCATCGCCGTCCGTCCCTTGCTGCGGCCGGGGACGGCCGCACTCCGCCGTCAATTTTGTAGGAGTCGAGG